>CAZWSS010000017.1:0-12739 GCA_964636795.1 uncultured Gammaproteobacteria bacterium | reverse complement strand
CAGTGCAGCAGGTGCGGAGCCATGAGCTCCTTTTTTGTATCGGACGAGGCGCCATGCAAGTAGGTGCGCACCCCATTCCAATCAATGCAAAGCGCCACCGCCAATACGTCACCCTCGTGTACGGCAGACGCTAAGAACACCCGCGGCGCACCCCCCTCTCCGTTCATGCAAGCAAGGATCGCCTCAAAGTGTTTGCGTCCGTGGAAGGCAACCTTGTGTCGCCGTGCCGTGGCCTCGGTCAACCGCGTGAACGTGTTGAGATCCGCACCGTCAACCGTAACCTCCACTCCTTTCTTCTCCGCCAACCGAATGTTGTAGCGCGTCTTCTGGTGCATCGCCGCAAGTAGGTCGTCCGTTGGCGCCATCAAGTGAGTGACGAGGGTCGTGGAAGGTTGCACGTCTGGCGTTGGGTGTATTCGCGTATGGGACGTATTCGCGTATTCGCGTATCTGCGAGAGGACGGCGGCACGGGCAAGGTCAACGCGCAGAAAAAGATCACCCCGTAGTTGGTCGCATAAGATCTTGATCGCGTCGGCTTCGGCCGTAGAAGAGATGCCGATCGGCCCGCGTGGAATATAGCCGTAGTGCAACCCCATCGGGAGCGACATCTCAATCACTTGGGCGACCGCCTCGTTGCCTCGGTACCGCACCACCGTCTTGCCGCCCGCCTCCTGCACCATGCCCCACTCCCACGACTGCAAAAACGCGCCGTTTACGGGCGCATGCCGCAGCACAAAGGCGTTCCAGTCGGCCTTTTGATGGATCGGAACCATGGCTACTAGAATACTAGAATCCTTTATATATGTACCTGCAACGCCGCTTTCACTTTCTCCTCGATGGTTGCCAACCCCACGGGCACGCGCGCCGCGAGTGTCTTGGCTTCAGAGGCTCCGTAGCCGAGTCCGGTCAACACGTCTACCAAGTCCTGATCGCCGCCGGCAGCTGCCGGCTCCACCAGTGCGCCCTTCAACTCCAAGATGATCTTCTGCGCGGTCTTCTTCCCTACCCCCGGCACACGCGTGAGAAATGTGAGGTCGCCGTCCATCACATGTTGCTTGATATCCCCCGGGCTGCCCGCGCCCAAAATCTTTTGCGCCACGCGCGGCCCTACGCCGTTGACATCAATCAATTTCCAAAACAACTCCAGTGCGTCGCGTGAGGCAAAACCATAGAGCTCCCGCCGGTCATCGCGCACCACCTCATGCGTCCACAGGATAATGCTGCCGCCCACGGCGCACCCAAGCACCAATTCCACCGACGCATGCACCTGGTACCCTACGCCCTCCACATCAACCAACATCCAATCCAGCCCGCGATCAAGCACCGTGCCTTGGAGTCGAAGAATCATAGGAGCTCATCGTACCACAAACGCAAACCCCTCCCGAGAGAAGGGCTGCTGACCAAGCAGTCATTTGTAAGCTTGGAAAGTTTTTGCTATCATTTCTATGTATGTTGAACCAAACTTTTCGTATTATTATCGAACCGGATGGAAAGTTCTTTCATGGCTTTGTTCCATCTCTCCCAGGTTGTCATACATGGGGAAAGACGGTCCAAGACACAAAGAGACATGTTCGCGAAGCAATGGAACTTCATATTGAATCCCTTCTCGCGCATGGAGAAACGGTTCCCATAGACAATAGCTTTGAGGCATTCGAGAGTATCCGAGTGGATAGGCCAACAAAGAAGAAGGCGAGGACTCGCGCCCGACTTTATGCCAAGTAGAACACAAACCCCTCCCAAAGGAGGGGTTGCTGACCAATCGGCGCGAACCGATTGATCGGTCCGTAAAAAAGCGAGTCAGAGAGAGCTGAACTTGCTCTCTGACGGTTCGGGTTTCCCCGACATCCACCCTCGATGGCTCGAGAACGAGTGTCGAATCGCAACGCTCGTTGCGAGCTTTGAATGTTTTTGATATGTTGAACATATATGCGCACAACCATTAGAGCGAAAGTTGGACAACGACAAGCAGAACGTTTGAACGGACTGGCATTGCGCTATGGTTTATCGCTGGAAGGATTCGTATCCCGTCTGCTTGCGGAAGTTTCTATGGAGATCCCCGAAGAAACCCTTTCGGAGTATAACGCCCCTCGCGCACTTGCCGCTTCCCTAAAACGCGGTCTTGCCGACTGGAAATCCGGCCACGTCTCGGCCGAGCTATGAGCATCGTCAGAGTAGGAATGGAACAGGTTACGCCCACTTCCGTTTTCCGGTCTCTTGTGGTTGAATGAAACTGTATGAAAAAGCCCCGCGTAACAACGCATCGCAAGAAACGCACCGTCTTCTCCTTTCCTGTGATTGTCCACGGTAATGAGGCGGATGGGTACTGGGTTGAATGTGTTGGGCTGGAAGGGTGTTACAGCCAAGGAGAAACAATTGGTGAGGCCCTCCGGAATGTGCGCGAGGCCATCGCCCTGTGTTTGGAGGACACTCCAAAGCGCCTCCGACCGGGCGGAGATGTCAGTGTGCACTTCGTCAGTGCTTAGTATGGGTGAGCTTGGCGGAATCTCCGGGAAGATCGCCGTCAAGAAGTTCCTCGCACTTGGTTACATTGTCGCACGGCAACGCGGCAGTCATGTTCGGCTTGCCGATCCCACGGGGCGTCGGCCGAAGCTCGTCGTGCCATTGCACAAAGAATTGAAAACCGGACTGCTTGCCCGCCTCATCAAAGATGCCCAGATCACTCTAGAGGAATTCCTCGAACTTGGGCGTTAAGCCACATCTTCCAACCGGCAAGAACCGATAGCACCGCGAGTCCATACCCACATTGCCCGCTCGGAGAAAACCTTGCTATCGTGGCCGTATGAAACGAGCATCAACCGACATCCTTTCCTATACGGCCGTCATCCAAGAAGACGCGAAGGGCCATCATCTTGTTTCATTTCCTGCGCTCCCCGGCTGTCACACGTTCGGTCGTACATTTGAAGAGGCCGTTCGGATGGGTCAGGAAGTGTTGGGGCTCTGGCTGGAAGAGCTCGCCGCTTCCGGCGATACGCTGCCAAGAGAGTGGCTTGGCAAGGACCCCTGCATGGTGAAAGGGTCTTTTGTGTTTCATATTCCAAACTCCCACAAGAAAGAAATCGGCGCTCCCCTTCTTGCCGAGATACTCCGCCAAGCAGGCATCACGACAAAAGAATGGGAGAGGAAGTAGAACACAAACCCCTCCCAAAGGAGGGGTTGCTGATCAATCGGCGCGAACCGATTGATCGGTCCGTCAAAAAATATCTAGGCAATTCCATTGCCGCCATCCATGCTAGAAATCATAGCCCAAGCGTCACCAAGCCCTTGCCCACCTCAAACTGAAGGGTCTCTTTCACGTTGCTCATGCCGTGCACAATCTTGATGGCCTTTACGCGTTCACCAATCTCCTCGCCATGGCGCTCAAACACCACCACCACGTCCGCGTCGTCCGACTCCCAATGCAGCGTGATGGTGTCCTTGAGCGTGAGCTTGGCTTGCTTGCGTAGCTCATTGCCTTGGCGCGCCAACTCGCGCACCAGCCCGAGGCGCTTGAGCTCGGGAGTCAATGTGATATCCAGCTCCGCCGCAAGTTCGCCCACGCGCTGCTCCACCTTCTGCACATTCACCTCGTCACGAATGATGTCTAAGAACAGATCGTCCAGCCGCTCGGGCACCGTTACGGTCAGGGAACCGAGCACCTGCCGCACCGGCACCTTGGCGCTCATGCGCGCTTCCAAGGCGCGGGTCACCATGCCTCGAACCACCTCCATGGTCTCCAACAATTTGCGATCCACTTTGAAGTCCAAGTCCTGCTCCATGGGCCACGCCGCCAAGTGCACCGAGTCCTCATCGGTTCGCGATGCGATGGCCCGCCACACCCACTCGGCCATGAACGGAGTAAACGGAGCGCTCATGCGAGCCGTCATCTCCAACACGCGATAGAGCACTCGCGACGCCACCACCTTGTCTCGCCCCTCTATCTTGAATCGATCTCGGCTGCGGCGCACATACCACTGCGATACGTCGGTCACCAACTCCTGCAGCTCGCGGCATGCCGGCGAAAGCTCGTAGGCATCCATGTGCGCGGTCACCTTGGCGCGCGCATCTTGCACCCGCGAGAGCACCCACGCGTCCAACGGATGCAGCTCCTCGGGCTCCACCACCCTGGGCACCTCGGTCACAAACAGTTTGTAAAAGTTGAGAATGTTGCCCAGCGTTCCCGTGAACTTGTTGGCCACCTCCTTCACCTCCGCCTCGCGGAACCGTAAACTCTCGGCATGAGTCACGGGTGAGCTCATGAGGTAAAACCGCAGCGCGTCGGCGCCGTAGCGATCCACCACCTCCATGGGGTCGGGGTAGTTTTTGAGACGCTTAGACATTTTCTTGCCATCCTCCGCTATCACCAATCCGTTCACGATCACATGCTCAAACGCCGGCTTGTCAAACAAAAGCGTGGAGAGCACATGGAGTGAGTAGAACCAGCCGCGGGTTTGGTCTTGCCCCTCGGCGATAAAGTCCGCGGGCAGTGTGTCCTCAAAGCCGTGCCCGTTTTCAAATGGATAATGAAGGCGCGCAAACGGCATGGATCCCGACTCAAACCAACAGTCCAGCACCTCGGGGATGCGTCTATACGTCTTGCCGTCCTTGACGATTTCGATCTCATCCACCACATGCTTGTGCAGATCCTTAACCTTCACACCCGAGAGCATCTCGAGCTCGTCCACCGATCCCACGCATAGCACATCGCCATCGGGCGACTTCCACACTGGCAGCGGCGCCCCCCAGTACCGATTGCGGGATACCGACCAATCGCGCGCACCCGCCAACCAATTCCCAAACCGCCCGTCCTTCATCCCCTTGGGCACCCAATGCGTCTTCTCGTTGTTTTTTAGAAGGCGATCACGCATGTCCGCCACGCGGATGTACCACGAGTTCGCGGTGAAGTTCAAAAGCGGTGTGTCGCAGCGCCAGCACAACGGGTAGCTGTGGCGAACGGGCTTGGTCATGTACACCAGTCCGTGCCCGGCGAGGAATTGGATGATGTCACGATCGCTGTCCTTGGCTTGGCGCCCGGCAAACTCTTCCACCTCGGGAACGAACGTGCCGTCCAAGTTGATGTGGCGAACGATGTCGAGGCCTTCCCGTTGCCCCACAGCAAAGTCATCCTCTCCAAACCCGGGTGCCACATGCACAATGCCAGTGCCCTCCTCGGTGGTCACAAAGTCCGCCTCTACTACACGGAACGCCCCCGCACGATCGGCAAAGTATGGGAACAGCGGCTCGTAGATCTTGCCCGCCAGATCCGATGCGGACAGTTCCTCCACCACTTCAAAGTTGCCATCCAACGTCTCCTGTGCGCGATTCTTGGCCACGATCAAGAATTCATTGCGTTGCTTCACTTTGATGTAGCGCATCGTAGGCCCCACCGCCAAAAGCATGTTGCCCGGCAACGTCCAGGGCGTGGTCGTCCAGGCCAAGAGCGCGGTCTGCGACTCCCCCACCACTTTGAATCGCACAGTGACCGATGGATCCGTCACGTCTTGGTAGTTCCACCCCACCTCCGAGGCCGAGAGTGTGGTTGTGCAGCGCGGACAAATATGAATCGGGCGGAAGCCCTCGTAGAGCATCCCCTCATCATGGAGCCGCTTGAACGCCCACCACACCGATTCCATGTAACCCATATCCATGGTGCGGTAGCAACGCTTCATATCCACCCAACGCCCCATGCGGCGCACCATCTTCTCCCACTCCTGTGCATACTCCAACACCCGCGCACGGCATGCCTCGTTGAACTTCCCCACGCCAAACGCCTCAATCTTGTCGCGCGTCCCCAGATCCAAGTCCTTTTCGATGAGGTTCTCAATCGGCAGCCCATGGCAATCCCACCCCCAGACGCGCTCCACCCGCCGGCCGCGCATGGTCCAGTAGCGCGGCACCACGTCTTTCATGGTGCCGGCGACGATATGCCCATAGTGCGGCAACCCCGTGGCAAACGGCGGGCCATCATAAAACACGTACGGATCGCTCTCCGGACGCTCCTGCACCGATCGCTCAAAAATCTTGTTGGCTTCCCAGTACGACAGGATCTCCTCTTCCCGCTCGCGGGCGCCCTTATGCCCTTCCGCCATATGCACATTCGTTGATACGATGGTAGCGGTTTCTCTCACACATGGCAACCGAACGTGGTATGGCGATTTACCTTGGGGCTGATCATGCGGGATATGCATTGAAACAGGCCGTGGCGGCATGGTTGAAGGAGCGCAAACATGATGTGCGCGACTTGAGTGCCACCGAGATTCAACCCGATGACGACTACCCCGACGTTGCCGATGCGGTGGCGCGAACGGTGGCAAAGGAACAGGGCGCACGGGGCGTGTTGTTTTGCGGCAGCGCCGAGGGCGTGTGCATCGTTGCGAATAAAACCGATGGCATCCGTGCGGCGATTGGATTTTCTACCGAAGCCGCGCGGGCATCGCGACAAGATGAGGACGCCAATGTGCTCTGCCTTCCCGGGCGGATGATGAACGCAACGGAAGCGATCAAAGCGCTGCAGGCATTCTTGGATACGCCCTTCTCCAACGCCCCTCGCCACACGCGTCGCCTCCAGAAGATCAAGGGCATCGAAAGCAGAAATTGAATATTGGTTATTGGATATTTGTATGACCATCCTCCCCGCGATCCTGGTTGAAAACGCCGCCGAGTTCCGTGCGCGGCTCGGTGTTCTCCCGAAACATGTGGAGACCGTGAGCGTGGACATCATGGACGGCAGCTTTGTCTCGCCCACAACGTTTTACGATACGGCCGCTGTCAAAGAGGTACATGGCGACGTGCACTACGAACTTGATTTGATGGTGAACGACCCGTTGCCGATCATCCGCGCATGGGCGGCACTGCCGCAAACTGTCCGCGCGATCATCCACGCCGAGATTCCCAAAGACGTGCGCCAGACCTGTAACGAGATCCACGCCCTCGGATTGGAAGCTGGCATCGCCTTGTTGCCAAAAACAACAATCGCCCAAGTGGAGCACTTGCTGAACACTGTGGACATGGTGCTCATCCGCGGCAACGAGCCCGGACAAGCCGGGCAGCCGTTTTTGAAAGGTGTCCTGCCAAAAATCGAAGCGCTGCATCATGAGTATCCCGAACTCATGATCAACGTAGACATCGGCGTGAACCTCCAAACCCTCCCCGACATCCTCCGCGCCGGCGCCACCCATGTGTGCATCAACACCGCCATCTTCGGCGCTGCCAATCCCGGTCGGGCGCTGTTGGAGCTCGAGCAGATGGCTAAAAACCCCTGAAAAAATCTGTGGATAACCCCTTTCGCCACATGCTATACTGGGAGCCATCGTACAAAATTTCATAAACCCCCTATGAAAAAAGTCTTTGCCACTCTGACGATCTTAGCCGCCATTGGCGCTTTGTTGCTCTCTGGACAGCCGCGCGCCAACGCCGAGGTCGAATTGCAGGCAGGCGATCTCATCCGCGGGCAGACCTTCTCGGCCGTCTACTACATGGGCGCCGACGAGTTCCGCTACGTGTTCCCCAATCTCAACACCTACAAGTCGTGGTACGGAGAGGACTTCAGCAACGTGGTGTGGATCACAGACGCACAACTGGCCAAGATTCAGATCGGCGGCAACGTGACGTACAAACCCGGCACGCGCATGATCAAGATCGACACGGATCCCAAAACGTATGCACCGGGACAAAACGGCACCTTGCATCACGTGACCAGTGAACAGGTGGCGCGCGACCTTTATGGCACCAACTGGAATAAGGAGATTGACGACATGCCCGATGGGTTCTTTACCAACTACACCATTGCGGAGAGCATTGACAACGCGTCGGAGTACAATCGGGCCTCCTTGCAATCAAACGCCACGTCCATCAATGTGGATCGCGAGCTGCAAGCGCCCGCCGAGATCTCTCTGACCGATAGCGGCTACCAGCCGGGCAGTGTGACGATCGACATCAACCAAACGGTGCGCTTCACTAACGATGGCACCGGGAACCATACCGCCACGAGCGACGACTTGAGCTGGGGTACGGGGACCATACAACCGGGCGACACCTTTGTCCGGCGCTTCACGGAGGCGGGAACCTTTACCTTCTTTGACAGCTACGACTCACAGCTCACAGGAGCGATCTTTGTTGAGTAGAGGATGAGAGCGTAGGGACAGTAAGAACCCCGTCCTATGACGGGGTTCTTTAATAACAATCACAATGACAAGTCAAATATCAATACCAATGCCAAATAAAAGGCAAAGACAAACTTCAAATAAAGCCGCGGCCCATCGTGATACTTAGCTTTGCCTTGAGCTTTGTCTTTAATTTGGAATTGTCATTGTTATTATTGCCCTCTCTCTCTGCTATACTGTTCCTATCTATGCTTGTCATTCATGACAAAACCGTCATGGAGCTGGAGGAGCGGGCGGCAGAGATGCGCCGCGACCTCATCAAGATGCTCACGCACGCGGGCTCGGGGCACTCCGCGGGGCCACTCGACCTCGCCGAGATTTTCGCCACGCTCTATTTTCACGTGATGGACTATCGCGTGAAGCAACCGCGGTGGAAGCATCGTGATCGGCTGTACTTGAGCTGCGGCCACGTGGTGCCTATCCAGTACGTTGCCATGGCGCATGCCGGCTTCTTTCCAAAAAAAGAATTGATGACCCTGCGAGCTTACGGCTCGCAACTGCAAGGCCACCCCGAGTATGGCTCGCTGCCGGGGATTGAAAACACCAGTGGCCCATTGGGCAACGGCTCGGCACAGGCCTGCGGTGCCGCCTACGCGCTGCGCATGGACGGTTCCGCATCTCATGTCTATGCGATTCTATCCGACGGGGAGCTACAGGAGGGCATCACCTGGGAGGCCGCACTGTTTGCCGGACGCGAAAAACTACAGAACCTCACGTGGATCGTGGATCGTAATAACATTCAAATAGACGGCCCCACGGAAAGTATCATGCCGCTCGAAAATCTCCGCGCTAAGTTTGAGGCCTTCAACTTTCATGTGATGGAGATTGATGGCCACAACATCCGTGAGATCGTGGACGCCATCGGGCAATGCCACGCGGTGGTGGAAAAACCGAGCATCATCATCGCTCACACCATCCCGGGCAAGGGCGTGGACTTTATGGAGTACAAGTACCAGTGGCATGGCAAGCCGCCCAAGCCGGGTGAGGCCCGCCGCGCCCTTCACCAGTTGCGCACATTGCAAGATACCATCGAGAGCGAACACCAGTGATCTTCCACCTACAACCTATCACCTAAAACCTTGCTTATGACCCCCAAACAACAACTCGCCGCCGGAGCCGTCGTTCTCATCCTTGCCATCGCCATCGGGCTCGCCCAGTCCGGTCCGAGTATCTATGAATCCTATCAGACAGCGAGCTCGGTCGACATGGACTATGCCAAGTCCTATGCCAATGAAGCAGCTCTGGGCTCCGTGGACATGCTTGAGTTGCGCGGTGAGGCCTACCCAATTGACCCGCCCACGGCCGGGGAGATCAACGTGGATGATCAGCGCATCATCATGACCGGCTACGTCACCCTGGATGTGAATGACATCACCGAGGGAGTAACGGGAGTGACCGACGTGGCCGAGCAGTTCCAGGGCTTTGTGCAAAACAGCAACGCCGGTGAGAACGGCAACGGCAGCCGCTACGGGTCCATCACCATCCGCGTGCCGGTGGAAACGTATGAAGATGCCCTCGCCGCCATCCGCGCGTTGGGAGTGCGCGTGGTAAACGAATCTACCAACGCCGAGGACATCACCGAGCAGTTCACCGACCTCGAGGCACGGCTCAAAGTCGCCCGAGAAGAAGAACAGGCGTACCTTGCCCTTTTGTCGCGAGCCGGATCGGTAAGCGACCTATTGCAAGTGCAGCGCGAGTTGAGTCAGGTGCGCACACGTATTGAGCGATTAGAGGGACAAATTCAATATCTCGAAAACCGCTCCGAGCTCTCAACAATCTCTGTAACATTGCAAGAGACCGCCTCGGTGCGCATCCCCACCAAGCCGTTCCAGCCGGGCGAGGCCATCAAGGGCGCCGCGCAAAGTGTGGTGGTTGCCTTCCAATTCATCGCCACCGCACTCATCTGGGTAGTCATCCTAGGGGTGGGCGTCGCGTTGCCCATCGGCATCATCGCGTGGATTGTCTACCGCGTTTGGAAGCACCGCACGCACCGCGTCTAGGGAGGTTCTTCTATGCGTAAACCCTTCCTCTCTCCCGCCACCTTCAAAGAAAGTATCAAGCGCGTCCCCACCCGCAACGGGTATGGGGAAGGTGTTGTGGCGGCCGGGAAGAAGAACGGCAACGTGGTAGTGTTGTGCGCGGACTTGACCGAATCCACGCGCAGTGAAGGATTCCGCGACGCATTCCCCAACCGATTCATTCAACTGGGTGTCTCGGAACAGTCCATGGCCGCGATCGCCGGTGGGTTGGCGTTGGAGGGGAAGATCCCGTTCATCGCAAGTTACGCGTGCTTCTCCCCCGGGCGCAACTGGGAACAGATTCGAATGTGCGCCGCGATTCAAAACGTACCGGTCAAGATCATCGGAGCGCATGCCGGTGTGTCGGTCGGTCCAGACGGCGCCACGCATCAGATGTTGGAGGACATCGCCCTCATGCGCGTGCTGCCGAATATGACCGTGCTCTCACCTTGTGATGCCATCGAAGCTCGACGTGCTGTAGAGGCGGCGGTGGACATCGAAGGTCCTGTGTACATTCGTCTCGGTCGAGAAGCAACGCCCGTGTTCACCACACCTAAGACACCGTTTGAGGTTGGCCGTGCCGAGGTGTTTTTCGATGGGAATGATGTGGCTATCATCGCCACGGGGCCGTTGGTGCATGAGGCGCTTTGGGCGGCCAAGATGCTCGAGAAAGACGGCGTCAGCGCTCTCGTCTTGAACATGCACACTATCAAGCCGCTCGACCAAGAAACGATCATTGCCGTTGCCAAACAGTGCGGCGCCGTGGTGACCGTAGAGGAAGCCCAACAGATCGGCGGCCTTGGCGGCGCCGTGGCCGAATGCTTAGCACAACATCACCCGACCCCGATGGCCTTTGTGGGAATGAATGATCGCTTCGGCACCTCCGGCAAACCCGCCGACCTTCTGCGCGCCTTTGACCTGGACCGCGCCGCCATCGTGCGAACGGTAAAAAACTTGCTATAGGTCCTATTCGTCCCATTGGTCCCATGTACGACCTCGCAACAATCGGCGACATCAAGCTCGACGTGTTCATAGACCTCGGTCGGGACGCGCGGGTGCTGTGCAGCAAAGATGAGCACACGTGTGAGATGCGAATCAAGTACGGGCAAAAGATTCCGGTAGATTCAGCCGTGTCCATGGTGGCCGGCTCTGCCGCGAATGTGGCGATCAGTCTTCGCAAACTCGGTGCCTCGTCTACCGTGGTGAGCGTCATGGGCGATGATTCCACCGCGATGCTCGCAAAAGAGACCTTGAGATCCGCCGGCATTTCTACCGAGTACTTGCGCACGGAGCCCGGTACCCAGAGTAGCTTCTCGGCTATTCTCAACTTCGAAGGTGAGAGTACGGTTCTGGCCGTGCATCATCCACACGGATTCGAGATCCCCGAAGCGCTTAACGCCGCACGACTGTTTGTGTGCGAGATGGGGAAAAACTATCGCGACCTGTTCCGCGCGCTGACGCTCCGCGCCGTAGAAGGGCAAAAGATCGCTCTCAACCCGGGCGCCATCCAACTTGAAGAGCGCGCGCCGGAGCTCATCAATTTGATCCGCGTGGCCGATGTGGTGTTTCTGAACCGCACCGAGGCCAAGGCGCTCTGCCATTGCCCAAGCGACGAGCCCGAGGCGCTATTGCGCAGCGTGCAGGAGCTCGGGCCACGGCTTGCGATTGTCACCAACGGCGAGCACGGCGCCTTTGCCACCGAGAACAAGGCCATCTGGCACGCGCCCGCATTCCCCGCCAAGAGAGTGGAGGCCACCGGCGCGGGCGACGCATTTTCCGCGGGAGTGCTGGGCGCCTTTATCCACGGCCATGATCTTGCCACTGCGCTTGCGTGGGGCTCCGTCAACGCCGCCTCGGTGGTGGAACACGTCGGCCCCCAAGCCGGCCTCCTCACGGCGCAACAGATCACGGAGCGGCTTCAGCAGGAAGGAGGATACAGAGTGGGAATACTTTAAAAACAACAACAATGATAATAAAAATTCAAAGGCAAATATCAAGTCAGGCCTGTTTTTTGCATTTGAACTTTCCTTTGGCTTGTCATTGTAATTGACTGTGCTCCTCTCTCCCCAACCCATGCTCTCCCAAGCCGCCCAAGGCGGCTGGGCGGTTGGCGCATTCAACGTCAATCATCTTGAGGTGTTGCAAGCCGTGGTGCGGGCGGCCGTGGCGGAGCGCGCGCCGGTGATTGTACAAACGAGTCAAGGCGCCTTGGAGTATGCGGGCATGCAGACGCTCACCGCGATGATTCGCGCCGAGGCAAAACAGGTCGCCGTGCCCATCGCGCTACACCTGGACCATGGCACCAACGTGTCGCTGGTGGAAGAAGCGATCGAGAGCGGCTGGTACACGAGCGTGATGATTGACGCCTCACTCAAGCCCCTGGACGAAAACGTCGCCATCACGAAGTTGATCGTCAATCGTGCCCATGCGCGTGGCATCCACGTGGAGGCCGAGCTGGGGCCGATTCCGGGGAGCGAAGACAAGCTGGATGTGTCCGACCGCGAGGCATTTTTGACCGACCCGAGGATGGTTGAGCGTTTTGTAAAAGAGACCGGCTGTGAC
>CAZWSS010000016.1:11235-13505 GCA_964636795.1 uncultured Gammaproteobacteria bacterium | reverse complement strand
TCGTCGAGGATATAGATCACCCCCGTGAGGTCGGTACCAAGTTGCGTCGCCAAGTGCACCCGTTGGCTTTCGCCACCCGAGAGCGTTACCGCCGAACGGTCGAGTTTAAGGTAGGAGAGCCCTACGTTGATGAGGTTTTCCAAACGATGGACGACTTCGCGTTTGACGTTGATAATCACCTTACGTTCAATCTCCGTGAGGGCACGGCCGCCCTTCTCCTTCTTGGCCTCCACATGGCGGAACCACTCCAAGATTTCATCGAGCGGCAAGCACACCAAGTCACTGATGGTCTTGCCCGCCACTGTCACAGCCAACGAGATGGGATTCAAGCGCTTGCCCACACACTCTACGCAGGGCATGGAGCGCATGTAGGTCTCAAGCTCCTTACGCACATAGTCGGAATCCGTCTCACGATATTTCTGCTCGAGCATTCCCAGCACCCCGGGAAACGTGACGGTCTTCCCTACCATCAAAAACTCTTCGCCGCTCGTGCCGCGCAAAATCAACCGCACCTTGGACTCGGAAAGTTTGTTGAGCGGGGTGTGGATGTCGAATTTGTAGCGCTGCCCCACCGCTTCGAGCACTTTGAGGTACGACGTGGAGTTGCCGGCAATGCGGCTCCAGGGTTTCACCGCCCCCTCGGCGAGCGTGAGGCGTTGGTTGGGCACTACCAAGTTGGGCTCCAAAACGAGCTTCATGCCAAGCCCGGTACAGCTCGTGCAAGCGCCATGGGGCGAATTAAAACTGAACATGTTGGGCTCGAGTGATGGGATGGAGATCCCCGAGGTCGCGCAGTACATGCCCTGGGAGAGCAACATGTCCTCGCCCGTGTCTTCGCGGAACAAGATGAGTTTACCGTTGCCAAGGTCGAGCGCTTTTTTGACGATCTCCCGCGCCGTGTCGCGTTTGAGCGGCGCCCCTGCCTCCAATCGCTCCACGACGATGTCAATATCATGCGGCTTCTTCTTGTCCTTGCGCATGTTGGCAAGCTCATCGAGGTCAATGAACAGCCCGTCGTAGCGCGCCTCCTTGTACCCAGCCGCCTCCGCCGCCGCGATCACTTGTTTGTGCTCGCCGCGTTGCTCACGCACCACCGGCGCCAGCACAACCACATCCGCCTCCTCGGCAACCTCCAACACTTTGGCGGAAATCTCCTCGGGGGTCTGCTCGGTCACCGCCTCGCCCGTCTCGGGACAATGCGCTTGGCCGGCACGCGCAAACAACACGCGCAGCGAGTCGTAAATCTCGGTAACCGTTCCCACCGTAGAACGTGGGTTGGTAGAAGCCGTCTTTTGATCAATCGCGATCGTGGGTGACAAGCCACTGATTTCGTCCACGTCGGGCTTGTCCTGCATCTCTAAAAACTGTCGCGCGTAAGACGACAAACTCTCCATATACCGGCGCTGCCCTTCGGCGTAGATCGTGTCGAATGCCAACGAAGATTTTCCAGAACCAGAAAGGCCGGTGACCACCGTGAATGCTCCCTTAGGAATATCCACGTTGATATTTTTCAAATTGTGAGCGCGCGCGCCACGGACACGAATGCAGTCAGACGATGCAGAGGAGGCAGACATGCGCAAGGAGGTAAAGACACAGATTGCTTGCGACACTACCACCGCGTTTGACACGCGTCAAGCGAATGGGTTGGTTCATGGATCACGGTTTATGGGGCTTGCTTTGACCTTGTGCACAAATCGAGAACCATGAACCATCAGCCGTGAACCCCGCCCAGAAATGCTGCTATACTTGTTTCATGCTCCTGGAGGAGTCCAACATTGAAGCGACAAACGCCGACGGGACTGTCGACACGGCTATCACGACCGAACTGCCGGCGCCAAAGAAACGCAACACGGCCCTCATCGTGGGTCTCGTGATCCTCACGGTGGTCGTGGTTGTGTTCTTGGTGCGCATGGTGACCTACTACGTGGGCATCGTGCGTGGCGACGTGGCGCCGCCCACCAGCTTTGCCGCATCGCTGACCGTGGACGATTCGCTGGGGCCGCCGGTGCCACAGGGCAACATTGACGCCGAGGCACTGACAACGCTCGACGACCCGTCGCTTGGCGCCCACCCAGACGACGCGCTCCTGACCATCGTGGAATTCGCCGACTTCGGCTGCCCCTACTCCCGCGAGGCCAGCTACGTGGTGCGAGCGCTTGCCGAGTACTCCACCGTGGTGCGCTATGTCTACCGTGATTTCCCAATTGCTGACCTTCATCCTACGGCCGCCCTGGCCGGCGAGGCCGGAGAGTGCGCGCAAGAGCAGGGGC
>CAZWSS010000016.1:0-11225 GCA_964636795.1 uncultured Gammaproteobacteria bacterium | reverse complement strand
ATTTGATCTCTCCGAGAACGCCCTGAAACGCTACGCTCAAGAACTTGGGCTCGACACAGATCTCTTCAACTCTTGCCTCGATAGCCATCGCTACCGCGACGAGGTTGAGCAGGATCGCTTGGCGGGCGCGGAAGCCGGCGTGCGCGGCACTCCCACCTTTTTCTTCAATGGAGTGCGTGTAGAAGGTGCCATCCCGCAAGACGCTTTCTCCGCATTGATCCGCCGATTCCAATCCGCCAGCGCCTTGTTGGACGTTGACACCGCCCCCTCGCTACGATAGAGTGACCCCACTATGGCATTGCTCATGAATATCGTTCAGATCGTCTTGGCCGTGCTGCTCATGTTGGGCATTTTGCTCCAACAGCGCGGCGCATCGCTGGGCGCCGGCTTCGGAGGTGACAGCGCTGTGTTTACCACCAAGCGTGGAGCCGAGAAGGTGCTCTACAACGCCACCATCGTCCTCGCCATCCTCTTTTTTACCGTGTCGCTGCTTCGCGTGATTTTGTTCTAAACATGTCCCTGTTCCGATCTCCAACATCGGGCCCGGTGTCGTCGAAGCATTCTAAACGTCAGACCCGTCACTTGCGTTTGCTGGCACGCCGCTCGCGCATGCCTTCGCTTGCACAGTGGTCGCATCTCCCTTCCCTGCTCTCCCCTCGGGAGAAAAAAATGTGGAGGGGCACCCAGATGGTGGCCGTGTTGTCGGTGGTCGCCCTGTTGATGTGGGGCTATGCCACGCAAACCGCCACGGTGCCCGCGCGCGGTGGCTCCTACACCGAAGGATTGATCGGCGCCCCACAATTTGTAAACCCGCTCTACGCATCGGCCAACGACGTGGACCAAGACCTGGTTCGCCTCATCTACTCCGGACTCATGAAGTGGGATCCGGGCGCCGGGCTGATCCCCGACCTTGCCGAATCCTACACGGTGAGCGCCGACGAAAAGGTCTATACGTTTTCGCTGCGCAACGACGCCACATGGCATGACAGTGCGCCGGTTACCACGCGCGACGTGATCTTCACCTTCCACACCATCCAAAACCAGAGCTACGGCAGCCCCATAAACGCCACCTTCCAAAGTGTCTCGGTGGAGCAAGTGGATGATCGCACGGTGTCGTTTGTGCTCGATGAACCCTTCGCGCCCTTCCTTTCCACGTTGACCGTGGGCATCCTCCCGGCCGAATACTGGGGCGAGCTCGATCAGGGCACCATGCGCTTGGCCGAGCGTAACTTGATCCCCATCGGCAGCGGCCCCTACACCTTCAAGGAGCTGGAGAAAGACAAGCGCGGCTCCGTGAAAAGCTACACCGTGACGCGTTACGCGCGCTATTATGGGGGGGCGCCGTTCTTGGAGACGATGGTATTCAAGTTCTACCCAGACACCGCCGAGGCATTGGATGCCCTGCGCAACCGCAGAGTAGAAGGCATTGCGTTTGCGCCCAAGGAGTCCATTACTGCCTTGAGCGAGCAGCAGATCCTCACGCCCAGCTTGCCCCAGATCACCGCCCTCTTCTTCAATCTCAAGAGCTCGACCGTAGCCGACAAGGAGCTTCGCATGGCGCTGGGTGCCGCCACCAACAAAGCGAAAATTGTTTCTTCCGTGCTGCAAGGTCAGGCCACCGAAATTCACAACGCGATTCTGCCCACCTACCAAACTGGCAACGCCGCGTATCAAAACCCCACGCCCTATAGCCCGGAGACCGCCGTGCAAAAGTTGGAGGCACTTGGGTGGACACTCCCCGAGGGGGCAAGCGTGCGCATCAAGACCATCAACGGGGAGCAAAAAACGCTCACCCTCAAGATCACCACAGTGGATCAACCCGAGACGGTCGCGGTGGCCAATAAGATTGCGGAGATGTGGCGCAGCGTGGGCATTGACGCGCAAGTGGACGCCGTGGCTTCGGCAACCTTCCGCGACGAGACGCTCAAAAATCGATCTTATGATATCCTGTTGACCGGGATCCTCATGGGCGCCGACCCCGACCCGTACTCGTTCTGGCATAGTTCGCAAAGCGAAGCGCCCGGGCTCAACCTGTCGCAGTTTGGCAGTCGCAAAGCCGACGAGTGGATTGAGAAGGCGCGTCAGACCGGTAACGTGGATGAGCGCAAAACCGCCTACGAGTCGTTTGCAGGCGTGGTCAACGAAACCCTCCCGGCTCTCTTCCTCTACCAACCGACCTATACCTATGTGACAGCGCAGAAAATCCATGGTATAGCATTGGAGACCATCGTCGTGCCCGCCGACCGGTTCGGCCAAGTCAATCAGTGGTACGTGAAGACGCGCAAGGGACTGCGGCGAGAGTAGTTCACCGTGCGGATGTGGCGGAATTGGTAGACGCGCTACGTTCAGGGCGTAGTGCCCGTAAGGGTGTGAGGGTTCGAGTCCCTCCATCCGCACCATTGACACACCACCTGCGTGGTGTGTCGGGGGGACGAGAACGCCGGAGCGATGTTGCGTCAGCAGACGCAACCGCGAGGCGGTGCCCAGCCCGAGTGGTCGCGACCGGCGACCATGAGAGGCGCGGGCGAGTCCCTCCATCCGCACCATTCGACTTGGCTCATGATCTTCGACCACCGGCGACGAACCGAATCAAATGCAAATTTAGTTGATA
Organism: uncultured Gammaproteobacteria bacterium; assembly: GCA_964636795.1. Classification (GTDB taxonomy): domain Bacteria; phylum Patescibacteriota; class Patescibacteriia; order UBA9934; family UBA11717; genus UBA11717. Next base: position 8,614 of record CAZWSS010000016.1, on the reverse strand, counting down.
CTGCTCGAGTCATCGAGCCGTGCCTACTGTATTTGCGTGAAGCCACGCACAGATTATTACTCAGCGCGATACCTTCGGGCATCCGCTCTAACCATTTTATTGTTATGGTTGCTAACTCACAAACCCCTAAACGCGGCGCACGGCGACCGCATGGTTTTTCCGGTAGCCGGCGCGGCCCTGGCCGACCGCATGGTGGCGGACATCGCCCCAAGGGACCGGCGCTGCGCAGCATCTCCGCGCGCACTGTCGAGGCCGTGCAGGCCGCCAAGGACGCGCGCAAAGCGCTACCGCAAATTGAAGTCAAAGGCAATCCGCCCAAGATGCGCGTGTATGCGCTCGGTGGCTTGGAAGAGATCGGGCGCAACTGCACCGTGTTTGAGTGCGGTGACGACATGGTGATCATTGACGCGGGGCTGATGTTCCCCGAGGAGAACATGCCCGGCATTGACTTCATTGTCCCCAACATCTCCTGCCTCAAAGGGAAGGAGAAAAACATTCGCGGTATTATTATCAGCCACGGCCACTTGGACCATGTGGGTGGACTGCCGTTCATTTTGCCCAAGCTCGGCTGGCCGGTGATCTACACCGCGCCGCTCACGGCCGGCATCATCCGCAACCGGCAGGAGGAGTTCAAAAACGCCGCACAGCTGAAAATCCAAACCATCACGTCTTCTCAGACGCGCGTGCAGCTGGGGCGCAACTTTGTCTTTGAGCCCTTCCACGTGAATCACAACATCTCGGACGCCTTCGGCACCGCCTTACACACACCCTATGGTGTCATCCTGGGCACGGGCGACTTCAAATTTGATTTCACCCCCGCCGACGGCGATCCGGCTGATTTGATCCAGATCGCGAGCTTCGGCGCCAAGAAGGTGCTGATGCTCATGAGCGACTCCACCAACGCCACCTCTCCGGGTCACCAAATCTCGGAAAAAACGGTGGGCGAGGAGCTGCGGCGTGTGATTGAGCGCGCGCCGGGGCGTGTGTTTATTGGCACCTTCAGTTCCATGCTTACGCGCTTCCAACAGATTGTGGAAATCGCCGAGGCCACCGGGCGCAAGGTGTTGGTGCAGGGCCGATCGCTCCTCAACAATGTGGAGTTGGCGCATAAGCTCGGCTACATGAAGTACAAGCCAGGGACGCTCGTAGAGGTGGGCGAGTTTCAGCGGCTGCCGGAGAACAAGGCGATCGTGGTGTGCACCGGCGCGCAAGGAGAGAAAAACGCCGCGCTCATGCGCATTGCCTCTCACGAACATCAAACGCTTTCCTTGATCGCCGGAGACACCGTAATGTTCTCCAGTTCGGTGGTACCCGGCAACGAGCGCACCGTGCAATCACTCAAGGACACCATCGTTCGCCAAGGCGCCAAGGTGGTGGATTCCTTTGGAATGGACATCCACGCCGGCGGCCACGCCAAGCAGGAGGATTTGAAGTTGATGCTCCGCCTCACGCGGCCGGTGTATTTTATGCCCATCCACGGCAACCGCTACATGTTGGAGGCGCATGCCGAGTTGGCCGAAAGCGTTGGGACGCCACGGCAGAACTGCTTGGTGGCCGACAACGGACAGGTGATTGAGTTTGACAAGGCCGGCGCGCGCCTGACCGACGAATCCGTTCCCGTGGACTATGTGATGGTGGACGGGCTGGGCGTGGGTGATGTCTCGGACGTGGTGCTGCGCGACCGCAATGAGCTGGCCGCCGACGGTATGATCGTGGTGGTCACCCAGGTCAACGGGAAATCCAATGAGCTCGTGGGCACTCCCGACGTTATCTCGCGCGGATTTGTCCACATGAAGGACAATCGCGAGCTGCTCGTGGGCGTCAAGGAAGCCGTCAAGAAAGCGTTCGCCAAGCACGGCAAAGATGGCACTGTGGAAGATGACCTGCTGCGCGCCTCCATCCGCAACAGCGTGGGCGAGTTTGTCTCCCACAAGACCCAACGCCGTCCCATGGTGCTGCCGGTCATTGTAAGGGTGTAGCCAGGGACCAAGAACGAATGAGCAAAAGCAAGCCGCTCCGACACGTTTCTTTGGAACCGCGTAGTGTCATACGGAGCGCACGTCCAAAGGAATGTGTCGGGGCGAACAGCTAACGCGAGTGAGTCCCTGACAACAAGAAAGCGACCGGGTGTCCGGCCGCTTTTTTTACTTCAGCTGACTTCCTACGAATTCCCAGTTGACGTGGCTCCAGAATTGCTCAATGAATCGCGCGCGATCGTTGCGATGGTCAATATAGTAGGCGTGCTCCCAGACGTCGAGAGTCAGCAACGGCACGTCCTCGGTGCCGGCCGGCGTCTCGGCATTCTTGTACTGCCGCACCGCCAACGCACCATCGTTTGTCTTTACCAGCCACGCCCAGCCGGATCCAAAGAGCGTTGCCGCAGCGTCGGAGAATGACTTTTTAAAATCGCCCACAGAACCCAAGTCGCGCTCGATCGCCGCCTTGATGGCGCCCGACAGCTCGCCGCCCGATGGCGACAGGCAGTTCCAGAAGAATGCGTGGTTGAAGTGCTGCGCGGCGTTGTTGAAGATCGCCGCGTTGTTGTCTCGTCGCGATGAGGCAATGACGTCTTCGAGCGACGCCTGCGCATACGGCGTCCCTTCGATCACGGCGTTGAGCTTCTTCACATAGCCCGCGTGGTGCTTGCCATGGTGGTACTCAAACGTTTCAGCGGAGGTAAAGGTTCCAAAGGCCTTAGGATCAAACGGGAGTTCGGGGAGAGTGAACATACTAGCTCTCGAACATGCCGGCAATCTCACTACCCACCGTGTAGTCCCCCCAGAAGACATCACTGACATCCACAACCTTCGTGGCCCAGTTTACTCCATACACATAGATTGCCATGGCCTCATCGGGCACATGGTGGATGACGCCGTCGGCATCCACCTCGTAGACCTTGGGATCATATTGAAGCTTGATGAGCGAGCCAGCCTTCATCCGCACGCGCGCACCCAGCGCTAACTTCTGCAACTGATCGTCGTTGACAGTGACCACGTTGGCGATGCTGTAGCCGTAGGAGTTGAAGGTGGTCTCGTTCGGGAACACCGACCGCGTGCCGTCGGCATTGATAAGGTAGACGCCCGAGTGCGTCACGCCGCGGAACAGCCGCCCGGACTCCAACTCAATTGTCGTCCCGTTGGATTGCACCATATTGATCTCTACAAAGGCCGCGCCGTCATCTTGCCCCTCGATCTCCTGCTCGGGAGGGGCTTGCCCCTCCCCTACATCCGCACTCACCACGATCGTAAACACCCGATCCGACGCATCGCTCAAAATCTCGTCGCCATTCGCATTCACCGCCATGGCCTTCACCATCCCCTTGCGGGTCCCCACATTGGGCACCGTCCACTCATAGTCGCCTTGGAGATCTTCGTCGGCAACAATCAGCGTGTAGTGAAGTCCGGCGTCGGTGGAATAGTACAGCGACACCGAATCCGCATTGCCCGCCGCGTCCCAGGTGATGGTTGTCACAGCTCCGCCTGTGAGCGTCTCGCCGCCATTGGGTTCACTCACCAAGACCGAGTTGAGAGTGAAGTTGCTGTCACTCGTGGTGGTCTCGCTGTCCGCCGGAATGGTCCAGCCCGTGTTGTTGCCGCGATTGGTACAAGCTGTGTCGCACAGAATGGTTCCCCCCGTGACGGCAATATCCTTGACGGTGATGTGGTTGACGGTGATGGTCGCCCCCGAGATCGCGATAGTTGCCGCGCTTCCGCCCGTAGTCGCCTCAAAAGCGATCAGAGCGCCCGTGCTGCCGGTGAGGGTGAGTGCATTAGTAATGGTCACCGTGGCGCCCGAGGCAATCTTCAATGTGGTAGATGAGGTCTCGGTCTTGGTGAGCGTGTAAAAGGTGGGGCTGCCCGTGATGGTTTGTGACGACCCGTCCAAGTCCACCGACCCGTCGCTGTGCGTAAACGTCCCCGCGCCCTTGGTGAAGTTTCCCGAGAGCGTCATGGCCGTAGCGTTGAGGTTGAAGGTACCCGTTGACCCCACCGTAAAGTTGCCGTTGACGTCCAAGGATGTTGCGCCCGCGGTAACCGTGCCCGAGTAGTTGTCCTCCATTTGAAAACCCGCGAGCACCTCCGCCGCCGGCAACGTCACTGCCGTGTCGCAGAGGTCGCCAAAGATGATGGTGTCGCCGTCCCCCGGAGCCGCCCCATCTCCCGTGTCATCACACGCTTTGTCCTCCGAGTGCCAACTGGCCGCCGTGGTATAGGCATTCGTGGTGCCGACGTAGTAGAGCGTCGCGGCGTGCACCGACCCCGCGAAGGCAAAGAGCCCAAATGTAAAGACGAGTGCGATCAGACCCTCCAACAAGCGTGATGTGCGAGCGTGCATAATCATAGGTGAATATGTTTGGAGTGTACCAAGGGTGTGATTGGGGAACAAGACACGAGGATACTCCTCGAGAAGTAGGGACGTTGCATGCAACGTCCACTTCGGCATCAAGAAATCCTGCAATCTGGAAGTGGACGTAACGTGTTACGTCCCTACTCTGCTATACTACCGCCAACCGTATGGCCAAAAAAACCAAGTTCCTCTTTGTGATTGGGGGCGTGATGTCCGGGGTGGGCAAGGGCACCTCGGTCGCTTCCATCGGCGCCATCTTGCAATCCAAGGGCTTCCATGTGGAGGCCATGAAGATCGACCCCTACGTCAATGTGGACGCCGGCACCATGAATCCTGTGGAGCACGGCGAGGTGTTTGTCACGGTAGACGGCGACGAGACCGACCAAGACATTGGCAACTACGAGCGCTTCCTCAACCAAGAGATCCGCAAACCCAACTACATGACCACGGGGCGCGTGTACCTGTCGGTTATTCAAAAAGAGCGCAATTTGGAATATGGGGGCAAGTGTGTGGAGGTGGTGCCGCGCGTACCTGAGGAGGTAATCCGCCGAATTGACGCCGTGGCCAAGACGTCGAAGGCAGATTTTGTGTTGATCGAGATCGGCGGCACCGTGGGCGAGTACGAGAACATCCTCTTTCTGGAAGCGCTGCGCATGATGCGGTTGCGCAACCCCAGCTCCGTGCGGACGATCTTGGTGAGCTACCTCCCCGTGCCGCCTTCCATTGGCGAAATGAAGACCAAGCCCACCCAACATGCCGTGCGCGAGGTGAATCGCGTGGGCATCGCTCCCGACTTTTTGATCTGCCGCTCACAGCACGCCTTGGATATCCCGCGTCGAGAGAAGCTCTCGCGCTTCTGCGGCGTACCGGCCAACCACATCATCACCGCGCAAAACGCCAAGTCGGTCTACGAGGTGCCATCACTCTTTGAAGCGCAGGGCTTGGGCAACACCCTCCTCAAATCCTTCGGCATGCGCCCGCGCCCGTCGCACCTTGCTCCATGGAATGCATTGGCCAAAAAATTGCAGTCGGTCAAAAAAGAAGTGCGCATCGGGGTGATTGGGAAATATTTTTCCACCGGCGACTTTATCCTCTCCGACGCCTACCTCTCGGTGCTGGAGGCCATCAAACATGCCGCATGGGCGGCTGACAGGAAACCCGTGATTGAATGGCTAAACTCGGAAGCGTATGAGAAGGATCCCAAGTCGGTGCACGAGCTGACCACCTTCGATGGCATCCTTATCCCGGGCGGGTTTGGGTCACGCGGGATCGAAGGAAAGATTGCGGCCATCAAGTTCGCCCGTGAGAAGAAGATCCCCTATCTTGGCCTCTGCTATGGTATGCAATGCGCAGTGATTGAATATGCGCGTAACGTGCTTAGGTTGAAGGGCGCTCACACCACAGAGATTAACCCCAAGTCGCCCCACCCTGTTATTCATCTCATGGACGGGCAGGGAGAGAACGTCAAAAAGAAACAGATGGGTGGCACATTGCGACTCGGGAGCTACCCGTGCAAGCTCAAGGCCGGAACAGCCACACGCAAGGCCTATGGCACGGCCAATATTTCCGAGCGACACCGCCACCGTTACGAGTTCAACAATGCATATCGAAGTGATTTAGAGGCGGCCGGGCTTACCGTCTCGGGCGAATCCCCCGACGGATCGCTGGTAGAAATCGTGGAGATCACCAAGCACCCGTTCTTTGTGGGCGTACAGTTCCACCCCGAGTTTCAATCGCGTCCCCTCTCCCCCCCCCCTCTCTTCCGCGCGTTCGTAAAAGCGGCGTGCAAGAGTTGACGGTCGCACCCGCGGCTGCTATATTTTTCCCGCCGCATGCAGGGTTAGCTCAGCTGGATAGAGCGCGTGGCTTCGAACCACGAGGTCGAGGGTTCAAGTCCCCCACCCTGCACCATTCGACTTCGCTCATGGTCTTCGACCATCAATGATCACGCGCGCATAGCTCAGTTGGTAGAGCAGGTGGCTCTTAACCACAAGGTCGAGGGTTCGAATCCCCCTGCGCGCACCAAAGAAAACGCCCGGCTCGTCCGGGCGTTTTCTTTCGAGACCATCCGGAACGAATGAGCCAAGCAAGACGCGCCGACATGTTTCATGAGAGGCGGCTCACGGCTCTTGGGACACTTCTTGATGTCGAGACACGTTTCTTTGGAACCGCGTAGGGTCTTACGGAGCGCATGTCCAAAGGAATGTGTCGCGACAAACAGTAACCGTGAGCCGCACTCCGGGAGAATGTGCCGCCGCGAACAGATGAAGCGAGTGAGTTCACCACCCCTTCACGTCCAGCGCCCGTTGCGCGGCGCTGATCTGCGCCTCTTGCTTGCTGGTGCCAAGCCCCTCGGCAACTTTCTCTTTGCCAATGTATACGCCCACCATGAAATTCTTTGCATGGTCGGGGCCCTCTTCACTCAACACACGATAACTGGGCGTAATGCCCGTTTGTTCTTGGGACGCCTCTTGAAAGCGCGACTTGGGGTCAATGTAGAGTTTCTTGGCAAGAATGTTTGGCAGAAGCGTGAGCACATGGCGCTCCACAAAGTCTTTGGCCACATCCCAACCTTGGTCCAAGTAGACCGCGCCGATAATGGCCTCGATCGCATTGGCCAAAATGTAGCGCCGCGCCTTACTGCCCGCGTCTTTGCGCTCGCCGCGACTCAAGTACAGGAACGGCTCAACGCCCATCCCCTCGGTAATGGTAGCCAAACAGTCCCCATTGACCAGCGCCGCGCGCCAGTTGGTCATCTCCCCTTCCGGGTTGGGATAGTGCGTATACAAATGCTCGGTGACCACCAGCTCCAACACGGCGTCGCCCAAAAACTCGAGTCGCTCATTGTGGTCGAGGGGGAAGGTTGTGTGCTCGTTCAAGTAGGACCGGTGAACGAGCGCCTGACGTAGCGTATCAACGTTTTGAAACGTTACGCCAAGCGCCTTCATCAAGTCAGAGAGGTCTTTCTGCATAGTTGGTTCATGGTTCATGGGGCGGGCGGAGTCGAGGGCTCTGGCACCACCGGCGGTTCCTTGGGTTTGTCCACATCCTTGGTAATGCCGCGCTTGAGCTGATCTTTGTACACGGCGCCCAAGACGCCGTTGACAAACTTGCCCGAGGTCTCCCCGCCAAACGCCTTGGCAATCTCGATCGCCTCATTGATGGCCACCTTGGCCGGGATGTTTGGGTTCATGAGGAGCTCGTAGGCGCCGATGCGCAGCACATTGCGATCCACCAACGTCATGGCCGACACCAGCCACTCCTTGGCAAACTGCTCCAAGGTGCGATCAATCTCCGTCACATGCTCCACCACACCGCGCACGGTCTTCTCCACATAGTCGTGGTCGTTGAACTCGGGCGCAAACTCCTCACGGATGTAGCGCACAATCTCATCCACGTTGCGCTCGGGGTGGTAAGCCAAAAAATCCCATTGGTAGAGCGCCTGCATGGCCAGCGTGCGGGCGAGGTGACGGTTGGACATAAGGAGCGAAAGAGCGGTGAAGGATCGGCTGCCACTATTTTACCTTGCGGCCGGCGTAGGCGCCACACTGCTTGCAGGCATAGTGGGGTCGCACGGAGGCGTTGCAGGCCGGACAGACGTTGAGGGCGGCCGCCTTGAGGGCGTCATGCGAGCGGCCGCGGCGAACGCGCGAGGACGATTTTCGATGGGCTGGGACAGACATAAGCGAGATGGGAGGGACATTGCATGCAACGTCCACTTCTTGTTGATAAGTGCCATGAATGTAGCATCGCCAACACAACGGTGTCAATGCGGGATACAGAAAACCGTCCCCCGCCACCGGAGCCCGCGGCTACCGCAAGCAACCCAGAACGAATGAGCAAAGGCGAGACGCGCCGACAGGTTTCATGGGAGGCGGCTCACGGCTCTTGGGGCACTTCTTGATGTCGAGACACGTTTCTTTGGAACCGCGTAGTGTCCTACGCAGCGCATGCCCAAAGGAATGTGTCGCGACAAGCAGTAACCGTGAGCCGCACTCCGGGTGAATGTGTCGGCGCGAACAGACAAAGCGAGTGAGTTACTCATCCCCCTCCGCCTCGCCCACCAGCGCCATGGAGGCCACCTGGTCCCCTTCTTTTTTGAATCGCATCATGCGCACGCCCTGCGTGGCGCGGCCGAGCACGGAGACGGTCTTGGCCTCGGTGCGGATTACCTGCCCTTGCTCGGACATGATCAAGAGGTCGCTCAAATCCTGGTTGTTGATAACCCGCACCCTCACAATCGGTCCGGTCTTGGCCGTGATGTTGG
>CAZWSS010000015.1:10156-14136 GCA_964636795.1 uncultured Gammaproteobacteria bacterium | reverse complement strand
GCTGGCTGTGATGGGAGTGTTGATGGCGGTAGCGGCCGTATGCTTACTCATGATTGAAGGGGACAAGCGTGTATGAAGAAGACGTTTCCGATGGCCCTTGCGCTCCTTCTGCTTGGTGCGGGATGCACTTCGGCGCCGTCGGCACAGATCGAGAGCCGTGCCATGTTGACTCTTCCCGATGGGAAGGAGATCCGAGTAGAGGTAGCGCGAACGCTTGACGAGCAGGCGCAGGGGCTGGCGGATCGGTCATCCGTGGGCGACGGGATGATCTTCTGCATGGACGGCACAACCATTCAGCGATTCTGGATGCTTGGGATGCAGGTGCCGGTAGATATGGTGTGGATTCACGGCGGGGAGGTGCGCGGTGTGGCGGCCGAGGTGCCATTGCGAGAGGGAGAAGGGAACGGATCGGCCAACCCCACGATTCGATCAAGCGACGAGCCGGTGAATATGGTGCTGGAGCTTCCTGCCGGGTGGGCAGAGCGACATCAAGTGGTTGTAGGATCCCAGATCGAAGGAGCCGTTGAATCATGTCAATAATCATATGAAACAGATACACGTTATTTCGTTCAGGACAGGGATTACGGCGCTCGTCATTGTTGCTATTGTGGGGGTTGTGACGTTCTTGGCATCCTCCGCCTCAGCGCTGCAGCCGACCGTAAGTTCGAGTGGGAGTGTGCAGGGTTCTGTGGATGGCATTGTGTCGATAAGTTCGTCGGCTTTTCCAGGTGGTTATGTGGTTGCCAATGGCTGGGCGGCCTTTCTGGGCTATAGCATAGGAGCGCCAATGGTACGCGTCTCGACGGATGCGGCTGGCGCAAACGTTGTGGATGAATTCCGACCCGACATTGCCAGGCAGGACGTATGGAACGTCATCAATGCACAGTTGAACACCCCCGGATCGCTTGATCAAAACTTGAAGTTTGGTTTTAGTTGGCGCATCCCTGCGGCTCTGCATGACGGTGTGCAGCGCACCTTGTATTTTTCTGCGAAAAACGGTGAGGCCTGGGAGCCGATTGGGCAGGCGGAGCATGTGCGCGACATGGGGCTCTGGAGCTCGGTGGATCACTGGGGGACGGGGGACATTCGAGGATGGGCGCTGGATGCCGATGGTGAGGATGTGGCGAATCAACCCCTCCCGGTATTTCTCTACGTAGATGGTGAGTATGTTGCTTCTACGGTTGCGGTGGGTATGCGTGCAGATGTCGCGAACTACTTTCTGGAGCATGGTGGCTATGCGGTGGGGCCGATGCATGGATTCCAGATCAGTGCCAATATGCCTGCACGGTTCCGTGATGGTGCCGTACATGTGCTAGAGGTGTATGCACTGGAAGCGTCCGAGGGTCTCATGACGCGTATCGGGCAGGCCTATCGAACCATTGAAGCGGACGGGAGCATTTTGTAATACAATCGTGCGCGGCACAGAAAACCAAGGCCGCACCTTGGTTTTTCATTTGACGCATTCGCTAGGTCACGTATAGTGCCGGCGGAAGGAGGACATATCCTATGTCCAGTTTGAATCTGGGGCAGTGGTTGCACCCGGAAATTCCCTGGGGCGATGTGCGCCCCACAAGTGGTTCGTTCGCCGCGGCGGTCGGCAGCATGCTGCAGATCGTCGCTATCATCTTGTCCTGTGATCCCGATCTCAAGGAGGAGGAGATCGAGCACGGTGGCGGGAAGAAGCGGTACTGGAGCAGGCTCCATCGTGGCGGCTGCTTCCTCACCTGGAGCGTGTTTCAGGTGGCGAGCGAGGGCGAGCCCAGGTGGGCGAGCGAATTCGCCATCGGCTTCGACACGTATGCAGCGTCCGAGCGAGTAGCAGAGCTCCGGCTCGTGTCCCACAATGGGGACCATGAGCTTGTCATGCACTACAACGAGGCGTGTGGTGAGCTCACGGCATGGGAAGCAGACCCGATTGTCTCGCTCTTGGATGAGCTCGAGATCAACTGGTACTGGGAGTCCGCCCCGCGCCGACCACAGTTCCCCAGTCGTAGCCCCGATACGCAGCGTGCCTGTGTGATCGTGGCGGCTGCTGCCGACTGGTTCCTCGATCACGACTGACCGCGTTCCACACGGGCGCGCGGAAATACCATCAACCCCCCGCCAACGCGAGGGGTTGTTGTTTTGGCGGCGATCTCCCTGTAAATGGGAGTGATGTGCCTCGATCATATGTCGTCTTTCGCGTTATCATTATCCACAGAGGTGCCTTGACACGCTCTGCATTTCTGATCTCTTTTGGTACCATACTTTCAGCGGCCACTGAAAGTATGAAACATAACTCCCCACACACTCATGGGAGTTTTTATGTCCAAGAAAAAGCAAACACATTGGTCAACAAAGCACGAGCGAGCGGTATTGCGACGGAAAATCCGTCAACAGCTCTATCCTAACTCGCAGACGGCTGCTGTGTTGCAACACATCGGAGACATGGCCCATCAACTGAATCGCCCATGTCGCTATGCATCGTTTGCCGAGGGGCAGTATGCGAGAAGAGAGGTGGGGTACTGGGCGCAGTATCGCAAGGAGATCCAAGCGCTGGAGCGATTGCGTAAAGCTCGGTTTGTACAGGTTGAAAAGCGGAAAGACGGCTATTATGTTGCACTCTCGGGCGGGGGCGAGATCGAGCTCGTGAAGCAGCGCGTTTATCATGGCACAAAGCTGTTACAGCAGGGTTGGATCTGTCTCGTTGTGTTTGACATCCCGGAGCAGGTCAAGGAGATTCGTGAGGACTTTAGGCGACTGATGAAACGCTGCGGGTTTACCATGCTTCAGCAGAGCGTCTGGATGTCCTCACGCGATGTTGAGCAGGACATGCGGCAGCTCGTGCATCTCCTTGGTGTGGAAAAATGGATCAAAGTTTTTGTAGGGAGAGATTTACCATGAATTCAGCGGCCGCTGAATTCATGAAAATGATGGTCGTGTCTACGAGAAACAAAACACCGGGTCTCCCCGGTGCGGCATGTAGCCAAACGATGTGGTGCAGAGCGGCCTCGACTACCCATTCAACGACACCACGATCTTTTCCACGAGCACCTTGGTGAAGGGCTGGCGGTGACCGACGTTGCGGCGGTAGTTGGACTTGGCCTTGAACTTGATGACGCTGATCTTCTTGGTGCGGCCGTGCTCCACAATCTTTCCAACGACCTTCGCTCCACTCACTGTGGGCGTTCCCACTTTGGTGGCTTTCCCTTCATCGTCCGAGACGAGCAGGGGAGCAAACTCAACGGTCGAGCCCTCTTCTTGATCGATCTTTTCGGTTTGGAACCAGCGCCCTTCCTCCACCAGGTGCTGCTTTCCGCCAGATTCAATAATGGCGAACATATCTTCTTGGTACCCGGGCCCAGCGTCTCCGCGGGCCGCAAGGTGTGATTAAGATGGCGGCAATGTACCAGTCGCAGGCGGCTCTGTCAACGCTAGAGCTCCCAGCGGCGGCGAAGGGCGTCCCCGAGCGTTACCTCGTCGGCGAACTCGAGATCGGACCCTACTGGCAAGCCGCGGGCGAGGCGCGAGAGCTTCACGGGGCGCGATTTGAGTTCGCGTGATAGGTACATGATGGTTGCCTCACCTTCCACGTCGGGGTTAAAGGCCAAGATCACCTCGGTTACGGCCGGTTCATTGCCCATGCGCTCAATCAGCGACGCAATCTCCAATGTGTCCGGGGTGATGCCCTCAATGGGCGACAAGGTGCCGCCCAATACATGGTAGCGCCCCTTGTATCCGGTGGCTTCGATCGTCCCGATGTCGCGCGGATGAGCCACCACGCACAACACGCCGCGATCGCGCGCTGGGTCGCGGCACACATCGCAAACCTCTTGGGTGGTGTAGGTCTTGCATGTGGCACAGGTCTGGATGGAGGACTGGAGTTCTTGGAGCGATCGCACCAGTCCCGCGAGTGTGGAGGGTGGCTGCTTCAACAAGTAAAACACAAACCGCAGCGCGGTCTTTGGCCCCACGCCTGGCAGGTAACTCAATGCCTGCAC
>CAZWSS010000015.1:0-10056 GCA_964636795.1 uncultured Gammaproteobacteria bacterium | reverse complement strand
AGTCCAAACTGGCTCAAGTCCGGCATGCCGCCGGCTTCCTTCATGGCCACCTGCACCTTTTTCTGGATTTGCTTGATGGCGTCGTTGAAGGCGGCCTTGACGTGCTCGGCGATCTGGGCGCGGTCAAGATCATCCGGGATGACCACCGAGAGCACCTCTTGTTTGCCGTTGATGGTGATCTCCACGTTGCGGGAGGAGCCGGTGGCCGTCACGCCCTCAAGCGCCTTTTCAATCACTTTGGCCTGCGAACGAACGTCTTTGAGGGCTTTGATCTTGTTGAACATAGAGAGATTAAATGTAGGGACGTAGCACGCTACGTCCACTGCTAGGTTCTAGAACGGTACCTTGGGCAATGGCGGCATGACAATGGGGGCGGGAGCGTGGGCAACGGGCGGGGTGTGGGTGCGTTCCAGGTTACGGAAGGTGGCGCGTGTGGCGTCAAAGTAGAGTTTGATCATTCCGGTGGGTCCGTTGCGATGTTTCTCCACATGCACCTCGGCCAAGGTTTTCTCCTCGGGGGAGAGCTCGTCGGGGCGGTAGCCCTTGTCTGCGGCTTTACGGTAGATGAACATCACCACGTCGGCGTCTTGTTCGATGGAGCCCGACTCGCGCAGGTGCGAGAGCTTGGGAATTGCGGGCTTGCTCATTTCCACCGTACGGCTCAACTGCGACAGGGCAAGGATGGGCACCTCCAGCTCGCGCGCGATCTGTTTGAGTCCGCGGGAGATCTCGGCAACCTCTTGTACACGGTTCTCTTTGTTGCCGCGTGACTCCATGAGCTGCAAGTAGTCGAGGACGATCAGTCCCAGGCCGTGCTCGGACTTGAGCCGCCGGCACTTGGCGCGGATGTCCATGATGTTGGCCGATGCCGAATCGTCAATATAGAGCGGTGCCTCGGAGAGCACGCCCAGCGCCTTACCGATGCGCGGAAAATCCTCGTCGCGGTCGGAGAGCTTGCCGGTGCGCAGGCGCCACAGGTCAATGTTGGCCTCGGCGCAAATCAACCGATCCACAAGCTGCTCCTTGCTCATTTCCAAACTAAAGATGCCCACCGGCACCTTGTGGTGCACCGCGGCGTTGCGAGCGATGGAGAGGGCGAGGGAGGTCTTTCCCACCGATGGACGCGCGGCCAAGATCACAAGATCCGAGTTTTGTAATCCCGAGAGGAGGTTGTCCAAGGCAGCATACCCCGTGGGCACGCCGCGGAGCTTGCCGCGCTCCTTGTGGAGCATGTCAATCCGCTCAAAGGCATCCGAGAGCACCGAGCGGATGTGCACAAAGGTTTTTTTGAGGTGCTTCTTGGCCACCGCAAACAAGGTGGTCTCCGCCTCGTCCAAAATGCGCACCACGTCATCGGCCGAATCCTGAAATCCGAGCTCGGCGATCTTGGAGGACGCCGAAACCAGTTTGCGCAGCGTGGATTTCTTTTGGACGATGTCTCCGTAGTGTGCCACGTTGCTGGCCGTCGGCACGACATTCGTCAACTCCGCCAAGTACGATCGCCCTCCGATGTGCTCCAATTTACCCATTTCCTCTAAGCGATTGCCCAAGGACAACAGGTCAATGGGCTCGTGGCGGGCGTACAGACCCATCATTGCCGCGTAGATGGCGGCATGTTTGTCGAAATAAAACATCTCCTCGTCCACATGGTCGGCCACCTTGTGCATGGCCTCGGGGTCTATCAAAATCGCTCCCAAAAATGATTGCTCTGCCTCCCGGCTGTGGGGCGGGATTTTATTGACGCTGCTCATTGGGTGAGCTTACCCGATTGGCGGCACCGCGACAATCCACGATATGCACCGCTCATCCACATTTGATATACTCCACACATGCATGTTCGAGAGTGGCTTCAAAAAACGATATTCAAGTCCTTGTCGCCCACGGTGCTCACCTGGGCGTTTCGTGTCTTGTTAGTACTAACCGCCGTGGATGTGCTCATGCCCGACGTCTTGCCGTTGGTGGATGAAATCGGACTGGGCTGGCTGACCTACGAGGTGTGGCGGGAGCGGCAACGGCGTGTGCATGGTCCGCGCGACGTGGACGGGGAAGAGGTGCAATAGCAAACCAAGGAGGACATGGCTCATTTTCTACAAGCTCGGTCCGCCACATGGCGCGCCACAGAGACGCTCCTGGGCGCCATCATTGGCGTGGGGGTCTTTGGTCTGCCGTTTGTTTTTATGCGGGCTGGGTTTTTTGTGGGACTGGGCACCCTTGTCTTCTTGGGGCTCGTGGTGATGACCATCCAGTTGATGCTGGGCGAAGTGGTGCTCCAAACGCCCGGGCATCATCGCATTCCGGGCTTGGTAGCGCGCTACTTTGGGAAAAAATGGGGGGCGGTGGCTGCGATTGTCACGGTCGGCAGCGCCTGGGGCGCCTTGGTGGCCTATGTGCTCTTCGGCGGCATCTTCATGCACGCCTTCCTCTCGCCTTTTATTGGCGGCAGCGTCTTCCTCTACCAACTTCTCTTCCTCGTGGTCGGATTTCTCGTTTCCCTCCACGGGCTGCGGGCGGTGGTAAAGACCGAGACAGCGCTGGTGTGGGTGATGATCGCGGCCATGTTGGTGATTGTCGCCCGTGGGCTGTTTGGCGTAGAAACCGCGGCCTTTACGGGTATTGACGGCTGGGACATCTTCCTCCCCTACGGCGTGGTGCTCTTTTCTTTGACGGGCCTTACCACCATCCCCGAGCTCAAGGATATCCTCGGCCGCTACAAAGCCAACCTCCGCATCGTTATCCCCGTGACGATGGTCACTGTCGTGGCGCTGTATGCTCTCTTTGCGGCAGCGGTGGTTGGTGTTACGGGGGCGGAAACAACGCCCGAGGCCATCGTTGGTCTCGGCCGCGCTCTGGGCTCATGGGTGCTCGTGGTCGGCTCGCTCTTTGGGTTCCTCGCGGTAACCACCAGCTTCATCGTCCAGGCCATTATCATCCAAGACCTTGTGGAGTTTGACTACGGTCTCTCGCGTCTTGCGGCGTGGTTTGCGGCGCTCGCGGTGCCGTTTGTCGTGCTCTTGGGTGGCTGGCGCGATGTGATCGAGATCATGGGTATCACGGGCGGCGTGTTTGGGGGGTTGATCGGCGCCTTTGTGGCGGCGCTCTATATTCGAGTCCGATCGCGCAAATGTAGCGGCCCTCACGAGTGCTTCTACATCCATCGTGCTCTGGCGTTGGTGGTGCTGGGGTTTTTCTTGGTGGGGGCTGTCTCCGAAACCGTCTTTGCCATTCTTCGCTGATATGAAACCGTGGCGCTTCCTCCTGTGCTTCGCCATTTCCTATGTGCTCGGTATCTCGGCCGTGTACTTCTTTGTGTTCTCTGCCCGCTACCTGCAACAAAGCCGCCTGATCTTTGGCGGCTTGGTAATCTCCATGGCTCTCACGCTTCTTTTCGCGTGGATTTACTTCCGGGGGGTGCGGCACCTGGGGTGGAAGGCGCGCGTGGAAGCGGTGGCGGTGTGGTTTGGGCTGACGGTGCTGATTGACTTCGGACTCCTCATCTTTATCCACGGCCGATCGGTCGGCGACCTGTCGACGCTTTCGATCTTTGCCTATGCACTTCAAATCACGCTCTTGTTCTTGACGGCCTATGTCACTGCGCGGGAGCATCCACGCTTTGCTGTGCCCGACCTGCTTGTCAACGCTTCAACCGACGAGCGAGCGTA
This sequence comes from uncultured Gammaproteobacteria bacterium, assembly GCA_964636795.1. GTDB lineage: Bacteria > Patescibacteriota > Patescibacteriia > UBA9934 > UBA11717 > UBA11717. The sequence goes on along the minus strand of CAZWSS010000015.1, from coordinate 6,397 downwards.
ACGGCGTTTTGCATCACTGTAGCAACTACCATCGGCCCCACGCCGCCGGGCACCGGGGAGCGCCAGGCCGCGATAGCATCCACAACGGGACTAACGTCACCCACCACGGTGTCTTCTTTTTTGTTGATACCAACGTCTACAATCATCGCGCCCGGCTTGATCCAGTCGGAGGTGATGAGGTACGGCTGCCCGACGGCAACAATAAGGATGTCGGCGGCTCGAGCTGACTCTTGGGTGTGATCATCAGATGGTCGGTGTGCGGTTGCAACAACCTCACGATTGCCCAGGGACTGCATGATGGGTGGGGCAAATACGTCCGGGCTATTACAAATAATGGCGGCCGACCTGCCTTGGAGGTTTGCGCCTGTTGAGTCAATCAACCCCATGATGGCCTGCGCGAGGGCGGGTTCGATCGTGTGCTGTGGGTGGAAGCCGTCTGCATCCTTGCTTGGGTTGATGGCTATGATCGCCGCATCGGCGTTGAGGTGTGAAGGGAGTGGGAGTTGCAAGAGAATGGCATGGATGTCGGGGCGTTGGTTAAGGGCGGTGATGGTGGCCTCGAGCGCCTCTTGCGATGTGTCGGATTCAAGAAGGATGCGCTCAAATCGGATGCCGACTTCTTTTGCTGCCTTCTCTTTGAGGCGAATGTAGATGTGCGATGCCGGATCGTCTCCCACCAAGATGGCGGCGAAGCCAACGTCGAGTTTTTCCGACGCGATCTCTTGCTTGAGGCGATCAAAGATTTCACGGGCGATGGTGCGTCCATCCAGGAGCAGGGCACTCATAGGTAGCGGATATCTTGGTACAAGGGGAAGGTAGCCGTCAGAGCAGCGACCTCGCGCTGAATGCGACCCAGTTCTTTGGCGTTGTCTGCATGCCGCAACGCTACGTTGATCCACTGTGCGATCTGGCGCATATCCTTCTCCTTCATGCCGCGCGTTGTCAACGCTGGTGTACCCAAACGGATGCCGGATGGATCTATAGGTGATCGGGGATCGTCAGGGATCATATTTTTATTGACAGTCATTCCGGCAATGTCCAGCGCGATCTCGGCTTGCTTACCCGAAAGGCCAAGTGGTGTGACGTCAATGAGCAATAAGTGATTGTCGGTGCCGCCAAAGCAAATGTGGTGGCCGTGCTTGGCAAGCTCAATCTCCAACGCTTTGGCGTTCTTGACCACCTGCTTGACATACATTTTGAACGACGATGCAGAGGCCTCTTTGAGTGCCACAGCCATGGCGGCGATGTTGTTCATGTGCGGCCCGCCTTGGAACCCGGGGAACACGGCCTTGTCTATGATCTTGGCGAACTTCTCCTTGCATAAGATCATACCCCCGCGCGGGCCGCGGAGGGTCTTGTGCGTGGTGGTGGTTACTACGTCAAAGAGGGGAACGGGGTTTTGCAACACGCCTCCCGCGATCAGTCCTGCAATGTGGGCGATATCTGCCATGGTGATGGCACCAACTTCCTTGGCGATCTTGTCTACGCCAGCGTAGTCAATCTCGCGCGAATAGGAACTGAAGCCAACGAGGATGATCTTTGGCTTGTGTTGGTGGGCGAGCGACCGGATCTGATCGAGATCCAGCAGCCCATCGGTGCGCGTCTTGTAGCGGATAAAGTTGTAAAGCTTGGCAGCTTGGGTCACTGGGTGACCATGGGTGAGGTGGCCGCCATGAGACAAGTCCATGCCAAGCACCGTGTCGCCCGGCTGCAAAAGGGCACTGTAAACCACATTGTTGGCTGGTGCGCCCGAGAGTGGCTGTACGTTGACATGTTCGGCGCCAAACAATTTTTTGGCGCGGTCGATCGCCAGTTGCTCGATTTGGTCAATAAAATGACAGCCGCCATAGTAACGCCGGTTGGGATAGCCCTCGGCGTACTTGTTGGTCGCCACGCTCCCAAGTGCCTCCAAAACGGCCGGGGACACGAAATTTTCCGAGGGGATCATCTCCAACCACTCGCGCTGCCGATCCAGCTCGCCTTGCAGCGCCCGCGCCACGTCTCGATCCGCCTTTTTTACGTTCAACATGGTGGCATGCTACCATTCGGCCGATGTTCTTGCGAGAAACTCACTCGCTTCATCTGTTCGCTCCGACACATTCCTTTCGACGTGCGCTCCGTAAGACACTACGCGGTTCGAAAGAAACGTGTCGGCGCGTCTGGATGACGCTCATTCATTCTTGGTCGAGCCGGATACACGAATACATGAATACTCGATACGCGAATACTGCATTCATGCCTCTCAAACGCGTCCACTTCATTGGCATCGGCGGCATTGGCACATCGGCCATGGCCAAGTTGTTGAAGTTGCGCGGGGTGTACGTGTCCGGTTCTGATCTTCACGATTCGGAAACGCTCGAGGAGCTTCGGCAAATGTCGGTACAGGTTTGGGTGGGGAGTCGTCCCGAGAAAATCGGGCGCGATGTGGAGTTGATCGTCTACTCGAGCGCGGTGCCGGAGGAGGACGAGGAACGCATCCGCGGGCGGCATATTGGTGCGCGGGAGGTCACTTACAATGCCTTCTTGGGCGAGGCCTCGCGTGACTCCAAGCTCATTGCAGTCACGGGAACGCATGGGAAGTCCACGACAACAGCCATGATCGGTCGCATCTTGATAGATGCCGGCCTGGACCCCACGGTTGTGGTGGGCTCAAAAGTCTCCGGTTTTCCTCACGGCAACCTCCGCATTGGTAAGAGCAACCTGTTTGTGGTCGAGGCATGCGAGCACCAAGCGCACATGCTGCTCTTGGATCCGTGGATGGCGATCGTAAACAATATCGAACTGGACCACCCGGACTTTTACCGCGATGAGGCGCATGTGTATGCAACCATGCGAAAATTTGTTGCGCGCATGGATTCGCAGGGCGTTCTTATTACCAACGGCGCCGATCGTCTGTCGCGCCAGTTGGGGGAGGAGGTGACGGCGGGTGATCACAGGGGAGACGATGGCACGGTCATCATGGCAAACGACGTTGCAGGGTTGCATGCGATATCGGAGCCCGTTGATGGAGGACAAAAGGTTACTGTGCAGCAGGGCGGGGAGGTCGTTGCATCCTTCACGCTTCGATTGCCAGGCCGTTACAATGTGGAAAACGCCATAGTGGCGTGGGCGGCAGCGAGTAAGCTTGGTGTGGCTCCCGAAGCAATCGCCAGATCGCTTGAGTCATTTACCGGCCTTTGGCGAAGGTTTGAGCACTTGGGGCGCTATCGCGATGCTGACATGTACACCGACTATGCGCATCACCCAACGGCGATTCGTCGCCTCCTCGATGGTGTGCATGAGTTTTTGCCAGGGCGTCGCATCATTTTCTGTTTCCAACCACACCAGCATGCGCGCACCAAGGGGCTGTTTGATGAGTTTGTTGGCTCCATGGACGTGGCGGACGTAGTGATCTTGCCAGAGATTTACGGGGTGACGGGGCGAAACAGTGGTGAGCGGGAGATCTCAAGCGCCGATCTTGCAGCGGCCATCAAGAAGCATGATGCTACGCGTGGCGTGGATCGTGTCGTCGTCTTTGCCCACGATCTCGCCGATGCCAAGGCCAAGATCAACGGCACTATCAAACCCAACGACGTTCTCCTCATGGTCGGCGCGGGGGATATCGATGGGCTGGCCAGAATCCTCCCCCTGCAAAGGGGGAGTGAGAGGGGGTAGTATAGTGATGATGAATGCACGACCAAACAACTTCGCCTTTATTGATAGCCAGAACGTGAATCTGAACACCCGATCTCAGGGGTGGAAGTTGGACTGGCGCAGGTTTAGAAAATATTTGGCAGACAAGTATTCTGCACAGAAGGCCTTTTTGTTCATTGGGTATGTCCCGGGGAACGAGACGCTCTATACATTTTTGCAGCAAGCGGGATTCGTATGCATTTTTCGACCGGCGTTTGAGCGGCCGGACGGCACTATCAAAGGCAATGTGGATGCAGAGCTTGTCCTGCACACGATGATAGAATTGGAACACTTTGATAGAGCCATCATCGTTTCCGGTGACGGGGACTTTTACTGCCTGATTGATCACCTCATCAAACTGAACAAGCTGGAGAGAGTGCTTATACCAAACCAAAAAAAGTACTCCGGGCTTTTGAAGCGGTTGAGCACACCGGGGAGGAATATCTTTGATTTTATGAACTCCTTGCGAAGCAAGCTAGAGTATCGATCGGAGAGAAAATGAAAAGGCTCTCGTCGGGACGGAACCCTTGGAGAACCTGTTTCGTGGGGATGCTAGTAGTATATCGTCTTCATATGCTTTGTCAACTATGACCCCCTTCCTCCAAACCCTTCAATCCATCGCCGGCAATGACGTGCGGGAACATGAACCGCTCTCTTTGCATACGCATTTCAAAACCGGTGGGCCGGCGCGCTACATGGCGACCGCAGAGACGGCTGACGAGATGGTGGCGCTGGTAAAGGTGGCGGTAGATTCAGACATCAACTGGATCATCTTGGGCGGTGGCACCAATGTACTTGTCAATGATGCGGGGTTTGATGGGCTGGTGATCAAGGCGGCGAATCGCAACGTGGAGATCAATGCCGAGACGGGGCAAGTCACAGCCGAAGGGGGGGCGCTCTCCTCAAGCGTGGCGCGCAAAACAGCAGAGGCAGGACTTACTGGGTTCGAGTGGGCCATCAGCTTGCCGGGGACGATCGGCGGAGCGGTGCGTGGGAACGCCGGGTGCTTTGGCGGCGAGACCAAGGATCATCTCGTTGAAATTGAAGTGTTAGATGCGGAGGAGGGGCGAGTGAAGCGCGTCTCCAAGAAGGCGCTGCAGATGGGCTACCGCGAAAGCAAAGTCAAACGCCGCCCATGGGTAGTGCTGCGCGCGTTCTTTCAATTCGACCACGACACCACGGAGCGCACCAAGATGCGATTGGAAGAAGTGCTCAAGTGCCGCTTGGCCACCCAGCCCAAGAATGCCAAGTGCGCCGGCTGCGCGTTCAAAAATTTTGAATTCGAAACGTCCGAGGACATTGCCAAACTTACCGCGGCGCTTGGGGACGCCATCCCACCGCATTTCTTGGAGCAAAAGCGCATCCCCGCCGGTTGGCTGGTGGAGCGGCTCGACCTGAAGGGCACCTGCATCGGCGGTGCCTGCGTGAGTGCCGTGCACGGAAACTTCATCACGAGCGACGGCACGGCCACGGGCGACCAGATCGCCGAGCTCCTCGCCCTCCTCAAAACCCGCGTTCGTAATGCGTACGGTATTCAACTGCAAGAGGAGGTTCAATTCATAGGTTTTGCGAGTAGCTAGTTGCGAGTGGCCAGTGGCTGTACGGCGCTGGGCTCAAAGCAACTCGCCACTGGCAACTCGCTAAAACACCTGGGGATAACTTTTTCCTTGACAATTATAATGGTGCTATAATTTGTTCAACTTCAAACATCAAACGCTTTACCCCCCGTTGTCTTATGTTCACAACACGTCTCTCATTACTCACCTCGACGCTTCTGGGAGCGTTGTTTGTCCTGCTTGGCTTGTTGGCCTTCGCCTGGAGCGCGAGTGCGACGCCCTATTACTATGTTGAGTCGGCCGATGAATTTGCGGTTGCGAGCAGCTGGGACACAGTAGAAGAGGCATGTGGAACAAATACTGGCAATTCTGTGGAAGTGCCGGACTCGGACGACACCATCATCTTCTCTGCTAGCTGTGTCACGAGCGTCACCATACCCGCGACAACAACGGTTGCGGGCTTCACAATGGATAATGGTTATTCTGGTTTTGTGACAGCAACAACATCTCTGACCGCTACTAGTGATTTCAATGTGGGATCGACAGGCGTATTCGATGCTAACGGCGCCGCGCTTACTCTTGGCGAAGATCTTATAGTTGGTGCGGGCTTATTTCTGGATGGATCGAATACAACCACTTTCAACGGTACGGGTACGCAGGCGGTGAATATGGGAGGTACGGGTGTGAATCATGATCTTTACAATGTTGTTATCGCAACAACGGGTGCGGGAGAAGTTTCAACAGCAGCTGCCACAACCATCTCCGGGACACTTACCATTAGCAACGATGGTGAGTTTGAAACCAACGGCGACGCCATTATCGTGACGGGAGTATTCTCTAACGTAAACGGGGGAACATGGCGCCTAAGTGGAGATGAAACAGTCACACTGACGGCGGGCATGGACACGAATTCGGGGACTGTGGAGTATAACTCCGCTGGAACGACAGGGTTGGCGTTGGGGAACACTTATTTCAACTTGACTTTTGACGGTGCTGGAACATGGATTCTTAACGCAACGCTGGATGTCAATGGTGCACTGAACATTACTGCGGGAGATCAGCTCGATGCTTCCAGTGGCCCGCAGAACATTACGATCGCCGGAGCTCTTACCATTGCCGACGGAGGGTTTGTGAGTGGCGGGACAACCGCAACGGTGACATTTGACGGT
>CAZWSS010000014.1:4692-14380 GCA_964636795.1 uncultured Gammaproteobacteria bacterium | reverse complement strand
GACGCACAGCTCCTCCTCTACTACACTCCGCGCGCATTATTCTTAACCCCTCCCCGTGCCAGCGGGGACATTCATTCATCATATGGCAGATACACAATCAAAGATGGCGGCCTTGCTTGAGAAGGAAGGCAGCGCCACCGCATTTCCTCAAGTTGGAGACACCGTGAAAGCCACGGTCGTTTTTGCATCCAACCGCGAAGTGCGCCTGGACGTGGGCGGCCTGACCACCGGCGTGGTGCGCGGGCGCGAACTGTTCTCCGAGAGCGCAGCCTACACCGGATTGGCGCTCGGGCAAGAAGTGGAAGCAACGGTGATTGATTTGGAAAATGAAAACGGCGAGATGGAGCTCTCGTTCAAGTACGCGGGCGAAGTGAAGGCATGGGACTCGGTGCGCGAAATGTTTGCCTCCGGCGAGCCCATGACCGTGAAAGTGCTGGACGCCAACAAGGGCGGCCTCATCATCAAATTGGAGCACCTGCAGGGCTTCCTCCCCGTGTCGCAACTCGCCCCCGAGCACTATCCGCGCGTGTCGGGCGGCGCCAAGACGCGCATCTTGGAGAAGCTCAAGGAGTACGTCGGGCTGAAATTCAAAGTGAAAGTGCTCGATATCAACGAGGCCGAGGGCAAGCTGATCGTGTCGGAGAAGGCCGTATGGGAAGACGAGCAACAGAGCATCATTGCGCAGTACAAGATGAACGACACCATTGAGGGACGCGTAACGGCGATTGCGGACTTCGGCGTGTTTGTGAAGTTCCCGTTGCAGGCCGCCGACGAGTCCTCGTACCTGGAAGGACTGGTACACATCTCGGAGATTGCCTGGCAGCGAATCGACCACCCCAAGGATTTTGTGGCGGTAGACGCGGTGGTGAAGGCACAGATCATCGGCATTGAGGGCAGCAAGATTTTCCTCTCCATGAAGCGCCTCATGAAGAACCCGTGGGAGGGCGTAGGCGACAAGTACAAGGTGGGCGACGTGGTGGAAGGCAAGGTGCTCAAGATCAACCCGTTTGGATTCTTTGTGGAGTTGGACCAGGACATTCACGGGCTGGCGCATATCAGTGAGCTGGACTCCAAGCCGGTCAAGGATATGGCGACCATCGGGAAGGAAGGCGATGTGATGAAGTTCAAAATTGTGTCGGTCGAACCCGAGAAGCATCGCCTGGGCCTCTCGCTCAAGGCGCTCAAGGAAAAAGCAAAGAAGGAAGACGTGGACGAAGAGAAGGTTATGGCGTAGTTTTACCCTATGAAGAAAAAACCCGTCATTCAGACGCGCGGAGCGCTGTACCTGCTTGTAGTCATCTTACTGGTCGGCGCGCTGTTGAGTTCCATCAATGTCTCGGAGCAGAAGCCCGAAGAGGTCGGCGTGAGCGCGTTCATTGAGCGCGTGGTAGCCGGCGAGATCGCGTCAATTGAAGTAGACGACGAGGTGCTGCACGTCACCACGACCGACGGCACGGAGCTCGTCACCCGCAAGGAACCCTCCGAGTCGCTCGCGGAGGTCTTTGACCACTACGGCGTGACCTCGCAGATGACGTCTTCCATCAACATCACCATCAAGGACAACACCACCCGCGACATCATCGGGCGGATTGTGCCGACCTTGGTGATGGCGTTGATCCTGGGCGCTCTCGCGTGGTTCATGATCCGCCAAATGCAGGGCGTGCAAAACCGCGCCATGACCTTTGGGCAAAGCCGCAACCAAGACCCGGCGGTATCCAAGAAACACAAGACGACCTTTGCCGATGTGGCCGGTGCGTACGAGGCAAAGGAGGAGTTGCAAGAGGTGGTGGAGTTTTTGAAGAACCCAAAAAAGTTCGACGCAGTGGGCGCCAAGATTCCCCGCGGGGTGTTGCTCATGGGTCGCCCGGGAACAGGAAAAACGTTGCTGGCGCGCGCAGTGGCGGGCGAAGCCAAGGTGCCCTTCTTCCACATGAGCGGGTCGGAGTTCGTGGAGATGTTTGTGGGCGTGGGAGCGTCTCGCGTACGCGACTTGTTTACGCGTGCCAAGAAGGCGGCGCCGTGCATCGTGTTCATTGATGAGATTGATGCCGTAGGGCGCCAGCGCGGAGCGGGCGTGGGCGGCGGGCACGATGAGCGCGAGCAAACGTTGAATCAAATCTTGGTGGAGATGGACGGCTTTGAATCCAACAACGGCGTGATTGTCATGGCCGCCACCAACCGTCCCGATGTATTGGATCCCGCGCTGCTGCGGCCCGGCCGATTCGATCGCCAAGTGATGATTGACCTGCCCGACCGAAAGGAGCGCGAGGAGATCCTCAATATCCACGCCAAGGGAAAGCCACTTTCCGAGGACATTAAACTGGATGTGATTGCCAAGCGAACCTCCGGATTTTCCGGTGCTGATCTCGCCAATGTCTTGAACGAGGCCGCGATTCTGACTGCGCGCGAAAACAAGACCACCACCACCAACGAAATCATCCGCGAGGCAATCGAGAAAGTGATGATCGGCCCCGCGCGACGCAACCGCGTTATCACCGAGCAGGAAAAGAAGATCACCGCCTACCACGAGACGGGCCACGCGATCGTGGGGCACTATGCCGGTTCGCGCGACGAGATTCACAAGATCTCCATCATCAGCCGCGGGCATGCCGCCGGCTACACCATGAAGTTGCCGCAAGACGACTCACGGATGGAGTCCAAATCCGACTTCCTCGCCGACCTCGCGATGATGTTGGGCGGGCGCGTGGCAGAGGAGGAAATGTTTGGCGATGTGACTACCGGCGCCTCGGATGATTTGCGCAAAGCCACCGGCGTGGCCAAGGCCATGGTGAAGCGCTACGGTATGCACCCCGAGTTGGGGCCGCGCACCTACGGCAAGAACGAGGAACTGGTGTTCCTTGGGCGCGAGCTGCATGAGGAGCGCGACTACTCGGAGGAGACCGCCTCCAAGATTGACGAAGCCGTGCGCACGCTGGTGATTGAAGCACAGGAAAAGGCGCGCGTGCTGTTCCGCGAACACAAGGATGAGGTGGAGAAGGTCGCCAAGATGCTATTGGAGAAAGAGACGATTGAGAAGGAGGAGTTTGAGGAGATTGTCGGGAAGAGGTAAGTATTCGCGTATCTCGTATCTTGTATTCGAGTATCTGGAGTGGGGCGCTGGCTCTGCTCTTTTTTGCCAATCGTTCTCCGAAACCGCGAGCCATCGCAAGAAGGCAGGATACGCGAATACGCGAATACTCGAATACTCGAATACATGAATACTTGAATACTTCTCTGGTATACTTACCACATGCAACACAAGCCGCACATGGATCACTTCGTGGGCGCATGGAGGACCATCAAGGCACGTCCGGTGCTTTTTCTTGTCGCGCCGGTGGCATCACTCGTTGGCTTGGGGGCGTTGATAGATAACCTGCTCTATAGCTTGAGCTACCTGGTAGACGTGGGCGCCGGTCGCGACCTGTCCATGCTCGCGGGCATCTTGCCACCATCGGCCATTGGTCCCACCATCAACGGCCTGGCACAAAATGTTCCTCTATTGATCGTGACGGTCGCCGTCTTCCTGTTGGCTTTCTGGTTTCAAGGCGCGCTCCTCCATATCTGCTATGTTCACGGCAAGCACCGCAAACATGCCCGCACCGGCACCGCCTTCCGCCATGCGGCGCGACAACTATGGCGATCGCTGTTGGTGCACGTGGTCGCTTTCTCGGCCGTCTTTCTGTTGCTCCTCGAGCTTGATTGGGTCCTGAACGCCGTCAACGTGGCCAGCGCCCTGTGGGTAGAGGCACCCATTATCACCTTGGGCGCCGTGTTGATGGTCTTTGTGCTGACCATGAAGATGCTGGCGCTGCATCGCGTCTCGGGCGCCGACCGCTCCCTCACCCACGCCGTGCAAGACGCGTGGAGTATGGTCACGCGCTCGCCCATCGCCATCATCGAATTCAACCTGTTGCTCTTTGCCATCAACGTGCTGGCATACATCATCCTCGTGGGCGCCGTGGTATGGCTGGCCGTGGTCGCCTACGGAGTCGGCACCCTTGCGGCCCTCTTGGGCGCGCCCGCCCTCTCGGGCGTCATTGAAGTGATCTTCTTCCTTCTCTCCACCCTCGCTCTGGCCGGATGCCTGACCGCCTTCAACATGGCCGCATGGGCGCATCTCACAAAAACGCTTGAGACCCGCCGGGTGGGCTCCGCTCTGCGTCATTTGTCCCGCCAATACCTTTGATATGCCAGACCTTGGAAAAATAGAAGACCTCTTTGGCAAAGGCGTCGGTACTGCTTCCCCCACCACGCAACAGCAGCTGCAAAAGCGCATGAACATGATTCGGCTGGACCAGTTGGAAAAGGCCACCCAAGAGCGCGCGGCCAGTTTGGGAGTTCCCTACATCAACCTCAAAGGATTCCCCGTGAGCCCGGATGCCCTCCGATTGGTGCCACAACCGCAGGCCGAAGCCCTCAAAGCAATCCCCTTCCTGCTCCACGGCGACCAAATCCGGATTGCTGCACTCGATCCAGCCGCCGATGCCGTCAAGGAACTCGCCTTCCAACTGGGCGAACGGAATCGCGCTCACGTAGAGGTCTACTTGACGTCACAACAAAGTCTGGATCAAGCCATGCAACTCTACGCCACACTCCCCATCGTCAAACAGCAAAAGGGCGGCGTGGAGATTACGGAAGAAGATCTCAATAAGTATCGCGCACGGATCAAAACAACGGGCGACGTCGCTGCCCTTGTAAACGACGAGAATGTCACCGACTTGGTAGCAATGATTTTAGCGGCGGCCCTCCAAGTGGATTCCTCCGACGTGCACATTGAAGCGGAACAAGATGGGATTGCCCTGCGCTACCGAGTAGACGGCATGCTCACCGATGTGGCCACCCTCCGCAAAGACCGGTGGAAGCCCCTCATCAGCCGCATCAAGTTGGTGGCCGGCCTCAAACTCAATATTGTAGATCGTCCGCAGGATGGCCGCTTCACTATTTTTGTGGACCAACAGCAGGTGGATGTGCGTACGTCTACCCTCCCGACCGCATTCGGCGAGAGCGTGGTGATGCGTTTGCTCGTTCCCAAGTCCATCGGACTCGCGTTTGAACAACTCGGATTCCGCCCGGCTGCCTCCAAGAAACTCGAGGCCGAGATGGTCAAGCCAAACGGCATGATCGTGACCACGGGACCTACTGGCAGCGGAAAAACCACCACGCTCTACGCCATCCTCAAGCGGCTGAATACCCCCGACGTAAAGATCATCACGCTCGAGGACCCGGTTGAATACAAGTTGGAGGGCATCAACCAAAGTCAGATTGATCACACCAAGGAGTACACCTTTAGCAAAGGTCTGCGCTCCGTGCTCCGCCAAGATCCCGACATTGTGATGGTAGGAGAAATTCGTGACCGTGAGACGGCCGAGACAGCGATTCAGGCCGCGTTGACGGGACATCTTCTCCTCTCCACATTGCATACCAATGATGCGGCCGGCGCAGTGCCGCGCTTCTTGTCAATGGGTGTTGACGCCGCCCTGCTCGCTCCCGCTCTGCGCATCATAATGGCGCAGCGGTTGGTACGGAAACTCTGCCTAAAGTGCAAGAAGCCGCATGTGCTCTCGACAGAGGAACGGCAACGCGTCACTGCAATCATGGCGGAGATGCCTGCAAACTCCGGCGAGATGTTCGACGTGGCACGGGCGACGTTCTTTGAAGCAAACCCCTCGGGCTGTGAGGCCTGTACCGGCGGATATAAGGGGCGCGTAGGCGTGTATGAGGTGCTCGTGGTCAACCCACAGGTGGAGGAACGCATCCGTGGTGGGTCGGTCTCGGACGCCTCCATGAGAGTCATCGCCCGTGAGCAAGGCATGGTGACCATGGAGCAAGACGGCCTCCTCAAAGCCGCCGACGGCGATACATCATTGGACGAGGTCTTTAGAGTGGCAGCGTCATAAGAGACAGGATTACAAATATCCAATGGTCAATGCTAAGGCAAAGGTCTAGCCGCTGGCAGTTGAATTTGCATTGGATATTGATTATTGGTTATTGACCATTCGTCTATGACTCCCTCCCATCAATTTCACATCTCCCCTTCCCTCGTGCGCGACGACACCGTCTGCGTTCCTCTTGGGAACCTGTATCGGCAGATGGTGCAGGTGCTGCGACTACAACGCGGAGAAGCCGTGCGATTTTTTGACGGCATGGGTCATGTCCTCGACGCACATATCGCCCACATCAATCGTGACGGGATCTTGGCGCCGATTGATCAGCGCACCGAGCAGCCCCAAGGACGCAACGTCACTCTTGCTATCGGCATTCTCAAAAACGATCGTATGCGCTGGGTGCTGGAGAAGGCCACCGAGTTGGGCGTCACGGCGATCATTCCCCTCCTCACCGAGCGTGTCGTGAAACGTCCCGACATTGCCCCGCCCCGATGGAACGCCATTGTCCGCGAAGCCGCCGAGCAGAGTGGACATGCATGGCTCCCAACCATTGAATCCGTCACCGAACTTCGTGCACTGCTCGATCATGCCGACTCGTCATTTATCTTTTTTAGCCCCGAGGCACCAATGGGGTCATCCATTCCCGCAGGTGATCACCCCATCACCCTGTTGATCGGTCCCGAAGGTGGATTTACAGAGAATGAGGCCGACCTGGCAAAACATCAAGGCGCCACGCCTGTTTCCTTGGGGCCTCATCAGCTGCGGGCAGATACCGCGGCACTGGCAGCGATTGTACAAATATCCAATGGCCAATATCCAATAATCAATGCTAAGGCAAAGGTCTAGAACTTAATGACTTGAATTTGGATTGGATATTGGTTATTGATCATTGGATATTCTTACCTCCCGTCCACTCTCCCCCACCCGTATTTCCACCCATAGCCCCCTTGGCACTTGCTCCAACCGCTCTGGCCACTCGATCAGCACCAATGTCCGTGGACGGTTCAGCCACTCGTCAATGCCAAGTTGAGCTCGTTCGGCACTGTCGACATGATCGAGGCGATAGAGATCAATGTGAATCAGGTGATCAATGTCCGGATGCGTCACCTTGTACTCGTTGATCAATGTATAGGTAGGGCTACGAACGGCGTGATCAACTCCGAGCGCTTTCGCCACGCCCTGCACAAACGTGGTCTTGCCTGTCCCGAGCTCCCCCGACAACAATCCTACCCGTGCTCGAATGAGGTCGGGCAGGAGCTCTGCCGCCAGAACCTGGAGTTGTTCTGGACTATAGGTCCTATTAGTCTTATAGGTCATACTTGCCACTTCCAGTGTCTTCCAAGCACCTTCCCCGGATCCGCATCAACCACAAACGGATCCTCGGCCTCACGCCCATCAATCAATGAGCGCAACCCGGCCGCGGCAATCATGGCCGCGTTGTCTCCCGTGTAGGCCATCTCGGGGGCCATCAACGGGAGATCAATGGGGCGCAGCGCTGCTTCGAGTTGTTGTTGTAGAGCTCGATTCGCCGACACACCTCCACACACCATAACGGCCGACGGCACAAACCGCTTTGCGGCATGCACCGTCTTGTGCACCAACACGTCCACAACCGCCTGTTGGAATGAAGCCGAAACGTCTGCCACAAAGTGTTCGTCGCGCCCGGGCACAGGCACCCGCTCAATCGCTTGCCGCACCGCGGTCTTCAACCCGGAGAACGAAAAGTCGAGATCACCGGAGTCCATCATGGGCCGCGGAAGATCGATCGCGTGCGCGTCGCCGGTGATGGCCGCCTTGGAGATGCTTGGACCTCCCGGATAGAGCAGGCCCAGTTGCGCGGCCGTTTTATCGAACGCCTCCCCCACCGCATCGTCACGCGTCTGCCCGAGAAATGTGTACGCACCATGGTCTTTCATGAGAACGAGTTCCGTATGCCCTCCCGAAACAACCAAGCAAAGAATCGGAAAGCGAGTGGCGAGTGGCGAGTGGTAAGCAGGCCTCTCCCCCTTACCAAGGGGGAGTAGGAGGGGGTTAACAAGAAAGCTCGAGTAGACATGCCCTTCAATATGATCAACCGGGATCAGCGGGAGCTTCCAAGAGACCGCGAGCGCCTTTGCCGTTTCGATGCCGACCCGCAGCGCTGTGGCCAACCCGGGACCGCAGGTAACGGCAATGCCATCAATACCATCTTTCTCCCAACTGGTAAGCGCCTCAAGCAACTTGGGCAGTACGGGCACATGCATCCGCGCGGCCACCTCCGGCACGACACCACCAAAAAGACGATGCTGCTCAATCTGGGACGCCACCACGTTTTCGATCACACCAAATCTCTCGCCATCGCCTTCCACGATCGCCACTGCCGTCTCGTCACAACTGGTTTCTATCGCCAAAATCCGCATGCGAGGTAGTATAGCAGGAGCGGGTTTTAGGTTTTAGGTTGTAGCCAAACCGCAACCTATCACCTAGCACCTATAACCGATACCTTGACGAGTCACCAAAACTGCCCTAGTGTGGCCTCTCGTCCGTAAGACGAGAAGCTCTCGACAATTCAAACAACCCCCAGCGCGGGAGGAGCCATGCGCGCAATCGAAACGATGGTGATGATCGCCCTGATGGGGGTGGCCTCCCCCGTCTTGGCGGCGCCGCGGGTAACCCCCGTGGTGGTAGAGGGACAGGCAAGTCCGCAGCACCTGGGCACGGCCATGCGTCAGGTGCAGGCGGCCGTGGGAGACATTGCCCCCACGCCGGTGGAGGCGGCTCTCCCCCACGTGGAGTACCGCTCGGATGTGCTCAACCACTCCCCGGGCGGACTGTGGGTTGTGGGCACCGAGCACGTGTCCCCCTGTGGGGACACGGAACGGATGGGACTGGCGGAGGCGATGGCGACGCACCGAGAAGCCGAGGCGGCCATCGACGAGCTGGAGTACGAGCTCGCCGAAGTCCTCCTTGAGGCCCTCTTCAAGAGCTACGCCTGCCTGAATGAGGATGTAGCCCTGTCCACGCTCTGGCGGCACTACGTGCTGGCCGGAATCGCTGTCCTCGGACAGGGGCTCAACCGCTCCAACGGAGAACGGAGGGTGTTCGAAGACAGAGCGCGAGCACTCTTCGTCTGGGCGCACAGGACCCTCCCGGGACAGCCGTGGGATTCCGACTACCCGCCGCAGTTCCAGGTGCCCTACGAACAGGCCAACGCAGACCTGCTCCGCGAGCGCCTGGAAGGCGACAGAGGTCGGCAGCCCTACGACGCGCTGGTGGAAGTCATCGGCGCTCCGGAGGGACTCACCGTCAACGGCAACGAGGTGCCCAGCCGGCTTACGCCTGGGAACTACCTGCTCCAATGGATGCGGGACGGCGCGGTGTACAGCCGCGTGGTGACGGTGGAGGAAGAAGTAGATGTGACCGTCCGTCTCGTCACACAGGAAGGGTGGCTCGCCGCCCTATCCGCATTCCCAGACAAGCGCACCGAGGGGCAGCGGGCGGTCGTCGAGGCCACGGTGAAGCACCTGGCCAAGACAGACATGCCCGGGCTGGTGGTGCTCTCATTCACGGAGGCCGCTCCGCGGGCGATGTACTATCGGCTCGAGACCGGCACCACACCCACCGTCATCGAGATTCATCTCCCCACGGAGGAGGTGAGAACAGAGGAGGGGGTGGGAGCATTCAAGCTCCCCCCACCCCGCCTGGCCTTCCGCCCGGCGTTCCAGGTGCTGGCCGTCTCCAAGTCCCTCTACGGTGGGTTCTCGCTCGCGGGCGAGATCCACGTGGCGAGAGACCTGTGGGTCGGCGCATTCGGCACCGGCGGG
>CAZWSS010000014.1:0-4682 GCA_964636795.1 uncultured Gammaproteobacteria bacterium | reverse complement strand
GTTCACGCGCTGGGACGGCGTCCCCTTCGGTCTCGCGACCGCGGGGATCACCGTTACCTGGCACTTCCACCCCACGGAGCGGCTGGAGCCCTTCGTGACGGTGGGAGGTGAGCTGGAGTGGGACGCGCCGCCCATCCTCGGCGCCTTCCTCTTCGGAGGAGGCGTGGAGGTGGTCCTCCATCCGCAGGTTCGCCTGCGCGTGGAAGTCCAAGGCGGAGTGGGCGGCCGGGCCAACAGGGCAAACCCCGGACGGTTCCGGGTCACCCTGGGTCCCGCCTTCCGGATGCCGGAGGTCACGCAATGACGAACAACGCCCCGTTCCAGGTTCTACTCCTGGGCGGGGCGTTTAATAATATCCAATGGCCAATGATCAATCTCCAATCCTAATGCAAATCTCTAGGGACTGGACCTTTGCCTTAGCATTGGCCATTGGATATTGGATATTGGTTATTGGATATTTTTTACCCGCCCCCTATTGACACCTTCCTTCCGGCATGGTAGTTTGCCCTCTCGCCTGCGGATCCCGCGGACGATTTCTTTCCAAGAGGCACCAGCGTGCACGACAAGCATGGAGATTTCATGCGGGTTGACTCTGGCTCCGGCTCGACTCTTCCAAGCAATGAAATCTTCTTGTACGCTGGTGTTTCTTGAAAAGAATCCCGCCCTCTAGGGGGCGGGTTTGTTATTCGGTTGGCTCAGGCGCAGTTGGCTCCGGACTTGGTTTGACGGGCGCATCAACAGACGGCTCAGGCTCGGCCGGCGGCGTCTCAATCAACTGCCCATCTTCGCCGATCTGTTCGGGCAACGCTCCCACGCGACAAATGGTCGGCAGCGGACGATAGTGACTTGCAAACGTCTCCTCTTCCACCGTGCCATCGGGCCGTTCGATGTAGTAGACAAACGACGTGTCGGCGCCCGGGTGTGCGCTCTGACATTTTTTGACTCCCGGCGCGAGCGTGGGTGTGTACTTGGTCTGCACCGGTCCGGCCGGCATCCATTTATGCACCACCGGCGGCGTGTAGTAGCCCTTACGTTTGTCGGAGGTGCCCCAGAGCGTGTAGCGCAACGACGTGCTGTCCGCATTCATCTCGGTGGTAATCAGCATGTAGTGCCCCGTGTCGTTGATGAAGCGCAGGTCGGGGTGCGGGCCGTAGAGCGTCGCGTCGGTGCCCGGGTTGCCGTTCGTGGGGTCATTGTAATAACTCACCACAAGTGAGTGATTGCGCCGCTCGGTGATGTCCATGCCCGAGTTCATGGCCATGCGGAAAAGCGTCGTGCCAATTTGGCACAGGCCGCCGCCCACCTCCGGCTTGATCTCGTCGCCCTTGATGACCATCTCGGGCAAGTAGCCGCCCTCGAGCGTCACCGGCTCCAGTGCCTCGAGCGCCGAAAACTCGGCCCCGGGCGGAATCAGCACCCCATTCAACTTCTGCGTGGCGTGGCGAATATTCTTGATGCGATTCCCGGGGGAGCCCTTCCAACCGGACGTACCCACCCCCAAAATTTCTTTGATGCCAAATGTGTTGGCGCTCTCCGTAGTGATCTGCGCCTCGGTGATGTTGACCGCAATCTCAATGGGCTTCTCCTGTGCTGTGCCAAGCGCTCCCAACAACGCCGCGCGTGTGGACACCGCATCTACCGCCCGCCCCTCGGTGCTTGGTTGAAACTCTTGCACACGATTTTCCACCACCTCAAACTTGGCGTTCTTGGCTTCGATGTTGATGTCGCCTTCGATCGTCGCAAACAGCTCATCGGCCGCATTCCCTTCGAGCCCCAGCCGCGTGCCCTCCTCTCCTCGCTCGGGAGCAAGTGACGCCGTCAAAAAGGCCGCGTCCACGGGGTAGCCGTACTCTTCAAACCTGTTTACCTCGTAACGAAGCGTGTAGGGCGCGTGAGCAAGAGCCGCAAGAGCCACCCCCGTCAGCCCCTGTGCCTGCGCATCCGACACGGCGGGCTGCTGATCCACAACAGTGATGACGACCGGCGCCAGATTGAGATTGCGCATGGTTTCCGTAAACTGCCCCACCGCCGCTTCAACATCAAACGCCCGCCCGGCAGTGCCCGGCGTGACCGTCACTTCCCATGCTTGCGTGGCCTCGTTTTGTACAAACATAAAGGCGGGCTCCACGGCCGGGTTGTAATACTCGGCAAAGGTCTTGAGAAGCTCCGCTTGGATCGCCTCAACGTTGACCTTGACCGGAACTTCAATCACCCATCCGCCCACCGCCGTGCGGATACGCTCCCAACTTTGCCGCCACTCGGCACCGGAGGCCCCCAGCCCCTCGGCCTGCACCAAGGCCTCATTGACCTCAAGCGTCACCAAGTCCTGCGAGAGATCCGCGTCCTCGGTGGCAATCACCCGCAACGGAATGCGGCCGCTCGATCCGTTCACTGCCACGGAGGCGCCGCGCTCAATCAACGCATCGGCTCTGGCCAACACCAACGCGCGCCCTTCGGCAAACGTCAGCCCACCAATGTTGACCGCACCCACGCGTGTACCCGGAAAAAATTGCCCGCGATAGGCATACGCGTAGCTGATGTTGCATAGTACCAAGAGCGCCACAATCAGCAGCACGCTCAATACAGACAGCGCCGCAAAGCGCTGCTTTGGGTTGTGGAGAGAGACAACGAAGTTCATACACTCTATCGGACTTTGATCACCACTCCGCGCGTGGCATGTTCCTTTGGTAGCGTAACCGTGAGCACTCCGTTTTTGAGTTCGGCCTGCGCCTCGCTCGGGCGAATATGGGATGGGAGAACCACCGTACGGGAGAAAGCACCCCAGAAGCATTCCTCATAATGCATCGTGGCCGAGGTGGCGCGAGCGTCGCGCGCTCGTTGGCCGCGAATGGTCACCATGTCGCTGTTCACAGAAATGTCCAAGTCCTCGGCGGAGACACCAGCAATGGCCGACTGAACGACGATGGCATCCTCGGTCTCGAAAATATCAACCGAAAGCTGACCCTCCGCCACCTCGGGCCACGATTCGTTTGCGGTATTGATGCGAAGCGACGCGTCCATGGGCAGTAGTATAGCAGTATTTCCAGAAGGGTTCATGGTTGATGGTTCATGGACTGGAGACCACCCTTTCAGACACGAGTCCAAAGCATACCTCATGAACCATGCTCCATAAACCATGAACCAAAAGTCTTGACGAAACGGCCGCCTGTGCTAGCGTGGGCGCGGAGGTTCCATGAAACCAAGACTGCGACCGGTGCCCAAGTCGGCGCCGGATGTGAAGGAGGTGGTGGAGCGGTTTTACGACGAGGTCGCCCGAGACACGGGCGAGCTCGCTCAAGAGATCGTAGAACGTCTAGGCCGCGGCGAACGTCGTGAGCCGCCTGTGCAGCCCAGATCCTCGGGCAAGAACACCGGCGGTGCGTGACGCGCGGCTATTTTGTTTGGAAACAATCTCAAGCCGCTTTTGCACTGTTCGATAGAGCATCGTGCGTTCAATCCACCGATTCCAAAGCCCATCTGGAATCGTGTTTTGTTCCGCCAAGGATCGAATGGTGGGATAGAGCGGCGGGATAGCTTCAAGCATCGCGTCCGTATTTCCACTCGCCGCGGCATACGCGCGCAGACCGTCCTTGACCTCCGCACCGGCATTCGTCAACTGCTGCACATGGCGGACGACCTCGTTCATCTTGCTTTGCACCTGCAGCCCCAGCTGCGCCTTGGCCTGTTCCAAAAGCACAATCCCGAGTGGGTGATCTTTGAACGCATCGCGGCGGACATCGGGCAGCGAGACCGTGCGACCATATTCATCCGTACCCTTGCGAACTGTTTTATACTCAAGCGCTTCCTTGGCGAGCGTTGATAGATACTCGCGCTCGATACCTAAAATGATGGTGGGAAGGTCCGTCAGCGACACCTGTTCCGGTTCACCATCTTCTCCAACCACAATGTCGGACTCAAAGTACTTTACTCGTGATCCAAACTTGAGCTTGGCAAGTTTCTTTTCCACGCCTTCCGGCGACGTGGCGGTGGTCACATCCACGGCAAGCCGCAGTGGCTCCTCACCCTCTTCCCGATCCCACTCAAGCACCAAGTCCACTCCATTTTTGTAATCGTCATAGCGCGTGGTGCGAAACACGCTCGCCTCAAACCAATCAGCCATTTCAATCTCTGAAGCCAAGAATGCCTCCATGGTGTCATTACGCACATCGCCCGTGCGATCGTAGCGAGCCGCAAGCTCCTTCTCCGCCACTTGATCGCGGTGGCGTTCGGCGGCAGAGACATGATCAAACATGGCTATGTCCGGCCGCTCGGCTCGGCGCGTATACACGTCCGCCAAAAAGCGCTCCGCCTCTGTGAGGCGTAGTTCGCTTTCCGCCTTAGTAGGGCCGGAGGGGTTATCGGAATGGAAATAGGGGCGTTCTCGCATAGGTGGTTATTATACCCGTTGACTTCTCCACCGTCAGCTGGTAGCATCGCCGCTGTCTCACACACGAGACGGAGGAAGCATGCAGTCCGACGACTACGATCCGGAAGCCAACGCCCCCACCCTGCCCCCCGATCACCGCCCCTCGGGTAGCGGATGGGAACTGCGCGAGCTCCCCCGCCGCCCACAGGACCCGGAGGGGGTGCAGCGCTTCGAGGACGGCAACCGCGCCGCCCGCAGCGATCTCGACGAGATCGACGAGCTGATGGCGGGGGACTGGGACATGAACTGATCGCCC
>CAZWSS010000013.1:4932-14590 GCA_964636795.1 uncultured Gammaproteobacteria bacterium | reverse complement strand
CCGCACGGATTGCCGTGCTGTGTGCGGCCGAGCTCTCCCACCGCCTCTCGGAGCTCTCCCCGGGTGGCGTGCACCCTCGCGCGGAGGAGTTTGATGCTGCTGTGCGCGGTGCGTTTGCCGACGGCAATTCGCTGCCACTCCTCAAACCAAGCGCCAAGGAACTGGAGGACGTCGGTGGAGAGGAGCTGGACGCCATCCGACTGTTCTGGGGCATACTGAACGACACCGCCTATCGCGTGGAGGAGCGCGGCTACCAAGCGCCCTTCGGGGTGGGGCACCTCACCCTCGTGACTCATGTCCACTAAGATTGCGCGCGTGGCGCTGTGCCGCCGCTTTCCCCGCACAGCTGAGTCCTTCGACTACATCATCCCGGAGGATCTCACCGTAATAACCGTGGGATCTTTTGTTGTAGTGCCGCTGCGCGCGCAGCAGGTCACCGGGGTCGTGGTTGCCATCGAGGATCACACAACGGTTGCCAACCCACTGCCCATCAAGAGCGTCCTTGATGTCCCACCATTCGCCGAGAGGGACATGGCCTTTTTTGATGCGCTTCGTCGGCGCACCTACCAATCATGGCATTCGATTCTCCACGCGGCGGTCCCGGCCATTCCCAAGCGTCGGCAAGCGGTGGCAGCATCACAGGGAGCGGTCAGCGCCTTCTCTTTGCCAACCACAGAAGTCCCATTCGTCCAAGAGATCCTCCGTCATATCAGTGCGGTACCTGTCACCTATGTTGCCGTCCCATCTGATCGCGTTGGCATCGCGGCCGTTGCTGCGTCGGTTCGACATGATCCCCGACCGCACCTCATCATTGTGGGTGATCTTCACACCGCACAAACGGTGGCATCGGTCATTCCGGGTGCCCCTCTCTACGGCGGCACGATGAGTAAGAATATTGCTTACGAGCGATGGCTGGACATTCGGCTCGGCCGTTGCACGGTCGTTGCCACACGCATCGGTGCCCTCGTTCCCCCATCTCCTCAAACGCGAATAATTGTTCTCGGATCGGGATCCGACGATCTGCTCCAGAGCGACCAGAACCCCCACTACGATGCGCGATGGTGTGTGTTGCAACGAACGGCGTCTCACGGCAACCCTACGGCGCTTCTTGATGTCCTCCCCCGCGTGGAAGACGGTGCGCTTACGCTCGATCTCTGGCACGAGCCCATCTGCGACATGATTGATATGCGCCAAGCCCGACCGCAGTCCGACGATTGGCTGACGAGTGATCGCCTCCGCGAGGCCATCACCGGAGCCGACCTCTCCCGCGGCCCTTTTATCATTTACTGCAACCGCATATGGAAGGAGGGCGGGCCGCAGACCACCACACGCGACGTGGCTGATCGGCTCCGGGCTCGGTTCCCTGCTGTGACGGTTTCCATCGTAGAAGCCAACGATTCCCTGCCCACAGACGGCATCGTAATTGTCACACGCACCTTCCTCTACCGACTTCCTTACCTGCAGCCGCGTGCCAGCGGCGTGGCCATCGTTCGCGCTGAACAGGAGCTGACCTACCGCGGATTTCGGTCGTTGGAACAGGCCGCACGATTGCTGCGTCGCCTTGTTTCTTGGTCGGTGACCGCACAGACGCCATGTTTTATTCAGACCGATGAGCCCAATACGGTGCGCGCCGCTCTCGCTAGCACGGCTGTGTGGCACGCCACCGAACTTGCCTCTCGCGCTCGCGTCCGCTACCCACCCTTTGGCGACCTCCACGTGCTCCGCACCGATAGCTCCGCGCCCCTCGTTGAGAAACGACCGCCAAATGAGGTCGTCACCGATTGGTTGACCGCGCCGCCATCTTGCGATATCTTCGTTTCTCCTGATAGCATCACCCCATGAAACGCACCGTGCTCACTCACCCAAACCCGCAACTGCGCATGCAAGCGCCGTTGGTTGACACCGCGCGCTTTGGCACGGCCGAGCTTAAGGCCTTCGCGGAGGAGTTGGCGGACATGATGGCGCAGGAAGACGGCGTAGGGCTGGCGGCCACACAGATCGGCGTCTCGGATCGCATCATTGCCGTGGCGATGCAAGACACTGGAGCAACCGTGTTTGTGAACCCCAAGATCGTCTCCCGCTCGCGAGCGATGTTTGACTTTGAGGAGGGCTGCCTATCTGTTCCCGGTGTCTATGGCATGGTGGAGCGCCACAAAAAGGTGAAGGTGAAGGCCTACCTGATGGATGGCACCGCGGTAACGCTCTCGGTAAAGAACCTCTACGCGGTGATTTTCCAACACGAGATTGACCATCTGGACGGCGTCTTGTTCATTGACAAAGTCAAGCGGCTCACCCACGGTTCCAACGTGCGCGTATGATTCGTGTGGTCTTTTTTGGAACCTCGGAGGAATCCACCTATGCGCTGCGGGCGCTTTTGGTTGATGAGCGATTTCAAGTCGTCGCCGTGGTTACTCAACCGCCGCGAGCCGTAGGACGCAGCCAAGAAATAGAGCCGTCGCCCGTTGAGGTCATTGCGCGCGAGGCGAAGGTCAACGTTCTCACTCCCGAGCGTCCCATCGAGGCCATGGATGCGTTGCAAACGGCCGCGGCCGACATCTTCGTCGTCGTTTCCTACGGGCACATCTTGCCGCAGATAATGGTAGATATGGCACCTCATGGCTCCGTCAACGTCCACCCTTCCCTTCTACCCAAGTGGCGCGGGGCAACACCGGTGCCTGCCACCATCAAGGCGGGTGATGCGGTGAGCGGCGTGACCATCATCAAAATGGACGAGAAGATGGATCATGGCCCCATCCTAGACCAAGTTGAGGCGCCCGTGCCACCCCATACAACTGCCAAGCCACTTCTTCACGACTTGATGCGCCTGGGTGCTCTGCGACTTCCTGACGTCCTCGTCGGCTTTATTGATGGCACCATCGCACCCATCAACCAGAAGCATGCCGATGCAACCTTCTGCTCGTTACTGAAGCGTGACGACGGCCGCATTGATTGGTCGCGACCGGCAGAGGAGATCGAGCGCATGGTGCGCGCCTACAACCCATGGCCCGGGACATGGACAGAGGTTCAAGATGGTGACACATGGAAGCGATTAAAGATCCTCGCGGCTCATTTTGATCCTGCCGATCGTGACGACCTCCTGGGTGATATGGCGCTCTCGACTGACGGCCACAGCACTCGCGTAGGTCAATTAGTGATTGACCGTCTCCAATTTGAAAGCAAAAAGCCGGTTCTGGGAACCGACCTTGCCGCCACGTCGGGCGTGAAATCATTGGCACTGCGCTAGTCCTCGCTCTCATCCTCAAGGTCAAAATCGTCATGAGCCCCATGGTGCTTGCCATCATGGCAGTCGCAAGCATCCAACGGTTGCCCAAAATCCGCGCATTCAACATCCTGGCAAACTCCGGCCGTCGGCGAGACGCCCTTGCATCCTCCAATGCAAATGTAGTGTGAGTGGTTGATCGGCATAGCGTTTTCAAAAACGATACACAATCTTGTTTTGGAGTGCAACTACTCTCGGTGAGTATCGCGGTCGTAGACCCCCATCAACTCGGCCGCAACGATGATGTGTCCGTCCATGGCATTCAGCAGCTCCTTTTTAGATGTCGTGATCGGGAGCGTGGGCAATGTGTCCAAGGCGAAGAGTTTGAAGAAGTAGCGATGTTGGCCATCCGGCGGGCACGGACCGCCATAGGCGTTGCGACCGCGCGTGTTGACGCCGACCGTGCCAGGAGGCGTTGCCCCTTCCTCGATCCCCGGCGTTGATGGCGATAGACCCCACACCACCCAGTGAACCCACAGACCATCCTTACGTACATGGTGCGGCACATCGGGATCCTCCATGATCAGCGCCAAACTCTTCGCGTCGGCGGGAACATGCCAAAACAGCAGCGGTGGACTGGCGTTGTCGCCGTCACAGGTATAGCGCTCAGGAATCGATCCTCCATCATCAAACGCCGGGCTGGTGAGTTGCATACGCACACATCATACCAAAGGGATTGCTGTGCTATCGACGGGTCACGACTGTGGTCGGGGCGATCGCCGTTGGCAGAGCGACAACGTGACCGACGGGTGCCAGCGTCCGCTCTTGCTCGACCGCTCGCGGGAGTAAGGCAACAATGATCGCAATCATTCCCCAGCCGATGGGGTGATTGAGGTACGGGGAGAAGGTGTGGGCGATCAAAAGAGCAACAAGAGACATGCCAAGGCCGGCGTAAAGCCAGCGGCGGGCAGGATCGTGCAAGAAGGCCAAGGCGATGTCGCGTGCCAGGATGATCCAGCCGACCGCAAACAAGAGCGTTCCGGCAATGCCAAACTTTACTAAGTAATCCAACCACCCCCATTCAAAAGCATACGTCGTAACCAGGTCCGTGCCATGCTCGTCCTGATAGCGCGGATCGTCTGTGCGATAGGTGACCGTCTTTCCCAACCCATGACCGCTGATGGGCGATTCTTTGATGGCCTCAAAAAGTGGAGGCAACAGTTGGCGGCGACTGTCGAGCGCGGCGTCCGACGTCTGCGTGGCGCGGTTGCGCAACAGGGATTGAAAAATAGACGATGACGCGCCTTGGTAGATAGGTACGGCCACGATCATCCACAGCAGGGCGATAGAACCAATGCCAACGACGATTGTATCGATGACGCTTCGACCAAGAGGCTTCCATGCGTGTGTCCAGATAGCGATGGCAATCAACCCCACGGCCGCCATAATGGCAGCCAGCCAGAACGTGCGCGAGAAGCTGGCGATCAGCGCGGCGGCCATCAACAGGATCACGATGCGCACACCGGTTTCGCGATAACGCTCGGCGAAAATCATGTACGCAGCCGAGAGCAGGGCGGCCGGCACCAGAAACCATTGGGACTGAAGGAAGATGCGCCAGATAGTGGCCTGCATGAGGGTAATTTCACCCAGGCGCGTGTCGCGGATCCACGTGTAGAGGATCGGGAGCGTTTTTGGATGCAGGTGACCAAAGGCAAAGAGAAAGAGGAGCGTCTTGGCGGCAATCCATATCATCGCGGCCGCAGAAAGTTGCAACAAACGACGACGATCCATGCCATCCTTCACCCAGTACCACGCTGCGAGCACGTAGCCGATCGCAAAGTAGCCGTTGGCGTCCAGGTAGAGGTTGGTTGGCGACGAGCCAAGCAGAGCGCCTTGCAGCACAGCTACAACTATCACACACAGGATCGATGCGCCGATGAGCCGGTACGGTTTTGGAATTGGCCGCATGCCACTGCTGTTGATTTTCACGATCGTGAGAATCAACAGCAGAGCAAATAAGATGATGCGCGGTCCGATCGAGGCACCCAACAGTTCGATGTTGAAGCTATGGCCGTTGCTCGTGGCGATGATCTCAGCGATCGCGAGCGGGAAGAGCCACTGGGGCGACCTGATGGCGATGGCGATGAGGGCCATCGTGATCAAGCCGAGGAGGATCGGCTCCGCCACGGTGTGCAGGGCAAGGAACGAGGCAACGTCGAGTACCACGAGCCCCGCCAGTGTCCACCGAAACGGCCGGCCGATGAATTGGGTGGCGAAGGTCATACCAACCCGTGTTTTTTCCAAACAATGTTACGCGCGGCCTCGTACTTGGCTACGCGCTTGCGGATTCCGGGCAGCCAGCGCCACGGCGCGCAGTACCATGCCCGCGGCATCCAAGAAGAAATCCCTTTCCGCTCCACGCGCATGTGCATCACAAGCCCGGGTACATGCACTCCGGTGCGACCTTGCCCGAGCATCGTCAGCCATAAATCCCAATCCTGGAAGCGTTTGATGGACTCATCAAACCCGGGAAACGCTTCACGACGAATGAGAGCACCCGTGTGGATCATGTTGCGACGCTTCAGCCGCTCCGCGTCAAACGGGCCTGTCTTAAACCGCTTCCATCCAAACGTAAAATCGCAAAAGGCGTAAGCGGCCTCCACGTGGGCATCGAGCGCCTCGGAGAGCTGGCGCAGCGTGTCGGGAGTGAGAACGGCGTCGGCATCAAGAAAGATCACTCTGTCCCCCTTCGAGGCGGCAAAGCCACGGTTGCGGGCGGGGTTCGATCCGGCGTTCGGCTGCTCGATAACAACCACACGCCGATCACTCGGATATCGCTTCAGCGCTGCCGATGTTTCATCCGTAGACCCGTCGTTTACCACAATGACTTCGATCTCTACGCCGCGTTGCGCCAAAACAGAATCCAAACACGCGGGGAGCGCAACGGCGTGGTTGTAGGCGGGAATGATAACGGAGATCATAGGTGAGCAATCAAGTCCTTGAGCGGCGCAAACGCACGGTCGCGGTCGGATTCGGCCAAGGCCACCTCTCGGGCACGTTGTCCGAGTTGGTTGCGATACACCACGTCGGTGCACAAACGATCGAGTGCACAATCGAGTTCATCGTCCGAGTCCACGAGCAGGCCCGTCTCGTTGTCCGTCACCGCCTCGTCCACCCCTTCAACCCTACTGGCAATTGATGGCAACCCTGCCAGCGCGGCCTCGCGGTACACAATCCCGAATCCTTCCCGATCACCTTGGCGCGTGCGCGTGGGCAGGACAAACACGTCCGAGTTCTCGTAGGCGTGCTTGATATCGCCGTCGGAGGCGCCCACTCTCAATGTGACCCGATTCGACAATCCCAGCGATTTGATGAGTTCTTCGATGGTCGCCCGCGCCGATCCATCGCCTCCGAGGATGCTGTAGACGATCCGCTGCCGATGCGGCGATCGCGCAACGGCTTCCAGCACTCGGTCAATCCCCTTTCGCTCCACAAGGCGCGCCACCGAAACGAGGCGCACAATGCCGTCGTGAGCCTTGTCATGCAATGACGGGCGGATGGCGGGAATGGGGTGGATCACCAATGGCACCCGATGGATGAATGCCTCGATGCGGCGAGCGAGCGCATGAGAGTTGGCAATAATCCCCGCCGCTTCACGCAGCACCTGCCGCGTGAGCCATCGCTTCCACGGATTGCGCGTGGCCAGATCAAAATCCATGCCATGCAAAAAAACAATGTAGGGCTTGCCCGTGCGACGTTTGTGCATAAGACATGCCAGTCCAAGAGGAATAGCGTGATGGGTCAGAACCACGTCGGCGGAGTGCTTGGCAAGTACCTGCACCGCTCCCATCCATCGCGGCCACCGGTCACGGAAGAAGTCCTCATACCTCATCGTGTACGGGACATCAACGTGGTAATCGTTCCTTCCCGTTGCTATTTGGAGGTCGGCCAGGACGATAGATTCCGATCCAAGAGCCCATGCAACGTCGTCAATGTAGCGAGCCACTCCGCCCGGCATCGGCAATGCATCCATGGTGATCGTGATGGTCTTCATGTGGAGCGCAGCTCACGTTTGAACAGGGTCAGGTCCTGCCAAGAGAGCGACCCAAACAAGAAAAGAGTGGCGACGTACACAGCGCCACCGATGGGGATCACCGCGAGCCCAAGCCATGGCTTGAGAACGAGCACCACGGCCGCCATCAAGATTCCCGAAAGCAATATGGGGCCGACCGTTTTCAAAAATCGTCCCAAACCATAGGGCACTGTTTTTTGCGCTGCCATCAAGCTCGCACCAAGCAACCAAATAAAACTCACCATCGTTGCCGCGCTCGCCCCTGCCACGCCAAAGCGCGGGATGAGGATGAGGTTGGCAACCAAGTTAATAACCATGGTTTGCCCCATGATGATGGTTTTCGTCACCTGACGGTCGTCGGCATTGAGAAGCGAGCCGATGGGAAAGTCGAGAAAGATAAAGAGGAGCGCAAAGATGAGGATTTGCAGCGGGATGATGGAGGCACTGTAGTCGCCCCCGTAAATCAGCGGCACTATGAGATCGGCCACGGAAAAAACACCAAACACAATGGGCACAGCGATGAGGGCCACGTACCACATGGAGCGATCAAACACGCGCAGCAGCCCATCTCGGTCACGCGTCTGGATCAGGTGGCTGAACGCCGGATAGAGCGCGGCAATAAAGGCCATCGGCAAAAACTGAAACGCATAGGTGAGTTTGTTAGCCACGCTGTAGAACCCCACCGCGGATTCGCCCACGGTGCGTTCCAAGATGATGATGTCGGCGGTGGAGTACGCTTTTACGAACACGGCCGCCAAGGCAAACGGGAAGGCGGTCTTGAGCAGCCAGCGCATGTGCGAACGTTCAAAGCGAACGATGTATGGATTGATGCCGACCCTCCACAGTCGGTAGGCACTCAATGCCACGTTCCAAAAACTGCCGCCCATGAGGGCAGCAACCAGAAAGAACAGGTTCGGTTCAACGATCAAGCTCACAATGCCGGCCACGCAAGTGATGCCCTGCCCCACAAACATGCCGACCGATTCCGTTGCAAGCGCATGACGGCCGCGGAAAACGCCGTAGTAGGTAAGATGGAGCGTGTCCAAGAGCATCACCACCGTGGCGACCAACATGAGGTTGGCGGTCATGGGGTCGTAGCCGCCCATGCGCGCGACCAGGAGCACCACAACAATCGAAAGCGCGGCCAGCACCAGCTTGAGTCCAAGAACCGACGAGAGTAACCGCTGCTGCTCCTCCGGTCGCTTGGCCACCTCGCGCACCAGCACAGGTGTGAGGCCAAAGTCCGCAAGCGCCCCCACCATGATCACAATCGAGAGCGCCAGGAAGTACTTGCCCGTCCACTCTACGCCCACCAAGCGAGCAATGACAGCAAAGTAAAAGAACGCAATCACTTTTTGGCCAACCAACGCAGCCGTGAGATAGGTGGTGTTGCGAGCGAGCTTGTTCACAGGAGGAAACAATAGCATGGAAGGGTTCTAACCAAAACCCGGCCATGCGGCCGGGGGATGGTTATCGTTTGCTCCATTGAGGTGACTTACGCGCCTTCTTGAGTCCGAACTTCTTGCGTTCCTTTACGCGTGCATCTCGCGTCAACAGCCCTTGGGGCTTGAGCGTCGCGCGCAGTTCCGGTTCCATCTTGATCAAGGCGCGAGCGATGCCCAACGACACCGCGTCGGCCTGAGCACGCACGCCCCCGCCAATCACGCGTGCTGACACGTCGGCCGTCTCGTTCATGCCGACCGACTTCAATGCCTGAATCAGTCGCGCCTGCGACGCGTCCACAGGGAAGTACTCCGTCATCTTTTTCCCATTGATCACAAAGTTGCCGGCGCCCTTTGGGTACACACGCACCTGCGCAATGGCGGACTTTCGACGGCCAAGACCGTAGTGGTAGGTTCCTGTAAATGTCTCCGCCATATTACTTGATGATCAATCGTTTCATGCGCTCCGTCCGCAGCCGGTTCTTGGGAAGCATCCGCAGTACCGCGCGGCGCAGCACCTCTCCCGGATCCTTCTCAAATACCTCTCGCACCGTCTCGCGCTTGAGGCCGCCCGGGTGCCCACTGTGGCGCTTGTACTCCTTATCCGTGAGCTTGTTTCCGGTAAAGCGCATCTCCTTAGCGTTTTGCACCTCCACCGCGTCACCCAAGTCCCACTGTGGTTCATACTCGGGGCGATGCTTTCCCTGCAAAATCATGGCGATACGCGTGGCCAAGCGTCCCGCGGTCTTGCCCGAGGCGTTGATGGTATGCGTTGTTTTCTTGACAGTCTTCATATTAGACAAAGGAAATCACGACCATCTGCGCCGCATCCCCCTGGCGGCTGCCCAACTTGGTGATGCGCGTGTAGCCACCCGGTCGCGTGGCATAGCGTGGCCCCAATACCTCCAGCACCTTCCCCACCGC
>CAZWSS010000013.1:0-4922 GCA_964636795.1 uncultured Gammaproteobacteria bacterium | reverse complement strand
GTTCGTGCGACCACGCGTCACCAGGCGCTCCACCAACGGGCGCACGGCCTTGGCCTTTGCCGATGTGGTTTTGATGGACTCGTGCAAAATCAAGCTCGTCGCAAGATTCCGAAGCAGGGCTTCCTTGGAGGCCTTGGGTCGTCCGAACGTCTTGGTTGTCTTGCGATGTCGCATATCCGTTATCCGTTGTTCTCTGAACTGGCAAACAATTGAAAGTGTTTCATGATGATCTGGGTGGACTCCGCCACGGCCTCCTGTGGTGTCAAGACCCCATTGGTCTCGATCTCCATGACCAATTTGTCGTAGTTGGTAATCTCACCCACGCGCGTGGCCTCCACACGGAACGATACGGTCTTGACGGGGCTGAAGAGTGCGTCGAGCTTGATCCATCCCGCTTCCAGCTCTTCTTCCTCGCGCTCCTCGGTGGTCACATACCCGAACCCACGCTCGGCCACGGCCTCCAACTCCAGGGCGCCACTCTCATCGGTTATAGTTGCAATGACCGCGTCGGGATTGATGACTTCCACATCCGCGTTCGGAGCAAAGTCGCCCGCCGTAACCGTGCCCGCTCCGCGCTTGGAGAGCGTGAGCCGTACCGGCATATCGCTGTGCACCTTGAGTGCAACACCCTTGAGGTTTAGCGTCAGCTCCACCACGTCCTCTTTCACCGCATTGATCGTAGTAAACTCGTGGGAAATACCCTTGATGCGCACCGCCGTCAACGCCCCACCTTGGAGCGAAGAGAGTAGCGTACGGCGCAACGTGTTGCCGATGGTCGTCCCATAGCCATGGAATAAGGGCTCAACGGTGAGAGTGGCCGTATGGGGCGGGCTGCCCGCCGCGTAGGCAATCGTAGATGGATAAAGAAATGTGTCCATATTTAAAGAGCGTTAGCGGGAATAGAATTCGATGATCAACTTGGGATCGAATGGTTGCTGCAGATCGTCTCCCTCCGGGACGGCCAAAACCTTCCCCGCCCCACGCGTCATGTCCAGTGCGAGCCAACCGGGCACCTTGGTGGTCTCCGCATTCTTCATGAGCTCGGGCATGAGCTTCTTGTTCATCTTGGTTGCCTTAATGGATACCTCGTCGCCGGGTTTGACGTGGTAGGAGCGAATGTTGACGGGCTTGCCGTTGACCGTGAAAAACTTGTGGCTCACCAATTGGCGCGCTTGCTGGCGCGTTTTGGCGAGACCCAGACGAAACACCACGTTCTCCAGGCGTAGCTCCAACATCTGCAACAAAATCTTGCCCGTGTCTCCCTGCTTGGTCACCGCGTCCTTGCAGTAGTTTCGGAACTGGCGCTCGCGCAGGTTGTAAATGAGCTTTGCGCGTTGCTTCTCACGCAGCTGGGTGCCGTAGGTGGACAAGCGCTTTTGAACCTGCTTGGGACCATGCACACCCGGCGCATATTGCCGGCGCTGCATAACCTTGGTCACACTAGAACTGGCCGACAAGGGGATGCCCTCGCGGCGGCTCAACTTGGCGAGTTTTTTGATGGGGTTTGCCATAGCTTACAAACGACGAGGTCGGGGCGGACGGCACCCGTTATGGGGAGTGGGCGTGACGTCCATAATGGAAAGGATGGAGAGGCCGGCGCCATTCAACGTCCGCACCGCCGAGTCGCGTCCCGAACCAATCCCGTTCACAAATACATTCACTTCTTTGAGGCCACTGGGAGCTGCCTTGCGAATCACATCTTCCGCCACCTGGGATGCCGCAAACGGGGTGGACTTCTTTGGGCCCTTAAATCCCAAGTGCCCCGCACTCGACCACGCAATCACATTGCCGTTCACATCCGTCATGGTGATGATGGTGTTGTTGTAGGAGCTGTGAATATGCGCAACCCCATGCAACACTTGCCGAATAGCTTTCTTTTTGCTCGAGCGCGCGGGCTTCGGGACGGGCTTTTGAATCGTCGTGGTTGTCTTTGCGTCTGCCATAGGTTACTTCTTGGCTACAATGCGCTTCCCGCTTCCCGCCGTCTTGCGCACGTTGCCGCGCACCGTTCGGCTATTGGTCTTGGTTCGCTGACCACGTACCGGCAAACGCTTGGCGTGTCGGCTGCCACGATAGGTGCCAATGTCCTTCAATCGTTTGATGTTGGAAAGCACTTCGCGGCGCAGTTCCCCTTCTACACGGAACTGTTTCTCGATGATGCCACGGATGGCCGTCACCTGATCGTCGCTCAATTCTTTCACACGGATGCTCTCATCCACCTTGGCCTGTTTGAGCACCTGCTTGGAGCGCGCAGGCCCCATGCCGTAAATATAAGTCAGCGCGATCACGACGCGCTTTTCACGGGGAATTGTTACACCGGCAATACGAGCCATATTATCCTTGACGTTGCTTATGCTTGGGATTTTCGCAAATAACAACTACGCGACCCTTTCTGCGGATCACCTTGCAATGACGGCACATGGGTTTCACGGAGGCGCGTACTTTCATAATGCTATTCGATCGAATAGGTTTGTTCCCGCCTGTGTGTCGCGGAGCGACTACACGGCGTGGGAGTCCTCAATACCGGAAGGTAATACGTCCCTTGGAGAGATCGTACGGACTCAACTCGACTTTGACTTCATCCCCTGGCAGCACACGAATGCGGTGTTGACGCATCTTGCCGGCCAGGTGAGCAATCACTTCTTGTTCCCCTTGTTCAAGAAGGACACGGAACTTTGCGCCAGGAAGCAGTTCTTCTACCGTACCGCGAAGTTCAATCACGTCTTTACTAGAACCCATAGGAGGGCGCGAGGAGATTATCAGAGAATGAAAAAGATGACAAGGGGAGGCGGTTGGTCGCCAGTGTAGGGGGCTTTTTTGGCTGCGTCAAGCAGAAATCCATGGGACTGTGGATAGATGAGCTCTAGCGCTTGTCCAAAATGGCGCGCGCGGCGGGGCCCACGACGGCCTTGATGCGACGTACTCCCGCAGAAGACGCTTCCTCTTTTTGAATGGCAAACGCCTCAAGAACACTCGTATTCTCCACATGGGGACCACCGCAGATCTCGCGAGAGAAAACACCGTGCGCTTTATCACCTGCCGTGTAAACCTTTACCTTTCCACCCACTTGAGCATAAGTATCTTCGAAGAGTCCGATGGCACCAGCGACCTTTGCCTCCTCCACCGTCATCATCTCAAAACCCATCGGCAGCGCGGCCTTGATCTGCTCGTTGACGATCTCTTCCACCCTGCAAACCTCGTCCACCATCATTTTCTTGTCGTGTGAAAAATCAAACCGTAGCCGTTCAGCTGTGATGTTACTCCCCTTTTGTGCCACATGGTCGCCCAAAACCATTCGTAATGCCTTGTGTAAAAGATGAGTGGCCGTATGTAATTTCTTTGACTCCTCCGAATGATCCGCCAACCCGCCGGCAAACTTTTGCCCCGATTCCGATCGAGAGAGCTTCCTGTGCTTGTCAAACTCCATTTCGAATCCATCTCGATCGACAGCAATGCCTCGCTCTGTTGTCATCTCATATGTCAGTTCCCACGGAAAACCATACGATTGATAAAGAAGGAAGGCATCTTTTGGAGAAACGGCACCTGTGCTGGCTATCATCTTCTCAAGCTCACGTTCACCTTGGGCAACTGATTGTGAGAATTTCTTCGTCTCATCAAGCATGATAGAACGAATCGTATCCTCGCGCTCAGCAAGACTCGGGTATGGCTCTTGATACTGCTTGATGTAGAGGCTTGAGATGTCGGCCAGCTTCATGGGTTCGATCTCGAGCTTGTGCATACAAACAATCGCTCGGCGAAGCAAACGCCGTAGGACATATCCCTGATCCTTGTTCGACGGGAATACTCCGTCGGCAATCAAAAAGGTTGCCGCCCGAACATGATCCGCCACAATACGCATGTGGTTTGTAATCGATGGGTGGCTTGTATATTGTTGCCCCGTTGTTTGTTTCTCCAAGAACTCGATCACCGAGGCAAAGACGTCAAGTGAGAAAACGTCGGGGGTGGCGTTCACGGCCGCGGCTATGCGCTCCAAACCTCCACCGAAGTCCACATTCTGTTTTGGAAGTGAATTAAAGCCCTTATCCATCTTCTTATATTGCATGAAGACGTTGTTGCCAATCTCCATGAACCGGCCACAGTCACAGTTCACATGGCACGGCGCATCTTTCCAAGGAGAGTGTTCATGGAGCTGCCGCTCTGCACCAAAGTCCCAGAACATCTCCGTGTCCGGGCCGCCGGGCTCGCCAACAGGCATCGCATCGGGCAATCCCGATCGCGACCACCAGTTTTTCGTCTCATCATAATAGAAGATGTGGCCTCCCTGCATGCCATCACGTTCTGCAAAGTCCACTACCTTTGCGTCGATCCCAATGGACGCAAACGCTTTCTGCCAGAGACCAACAGTCTCCTCGTCTCGATCAACCTGCTCATTGCCGCGAAAAACCGTAACGTACAGGCGATGTGGATCGAGCTTAATCTCCTGAACAAGAAATTCAAACATCCATTCAACTTGTTCCTTCTTAAAATAATCCCCGAGCGACCAGTTCCCAAGCATTTCAAAAAACGTCGTGTGTCTATTGTCTCCCACCTCCTCAATATCCTGTGAGCGAAAACACTTCTGCGTATCCACGATGCGCACACCGTTTGGATGCGCTTCCCCAAGAAGATACGGCACCATAGGTTGCATGCCGGATCCCGTGAAGAGTGTCGTGGGATCGTTTTCAGGAATCAACGACGCCGAAGGAATCTCCACATGCCCCTTGGAAACAAAAAAGTTGACGTAGCGGCGGCGGAGTTCATTGGCTGTGATCTTCATAACGCAGATATCTTAGCAGGGCAAGCGCGAAAGGCAAACGAGAACCTATCTTAGTAATTATCTTTGGCTATTTTCGGTCACTTTGGACTACAAAACGCTCACGTCTCGTCACCATAGTACCACTATGCCTCCTCAACGCTTACGT
>CAZWSS010000012.1:0-14886 GCA_964636795.1 uncultured Gammaproteobacteria bacterium | reverse complement strand
TTCCTTTGGACATGCGCTCCGTAGGACACTACGCGGTTCCAAAGAAACGTGTCGGAGCGCCTTGAGCCATCCTCATTCGTTCTTGTTCCCAGCGTGTCCCATACTCGAATACATGAATACTTGAATACCTCTCTGGTATACTTGTCCCATGCCAACCAAACGCGAACTGCTTACTCGTAGCTCCCAGCTTGCCAAAAAACGAAAGCAAGTGTGGGACCGTCTTTGACGTGAATGGCACGCGGGAGAAGATGCGCGCGCTGGAGGCGCAGATGGGGGAGCCGGGATTTTGGACAGACACGGTGCAGGCGCAGAAGGTGAGCGAAGAATTTGGCGTGCTCAAGAGGCGCTTTGAAACATGGACGAACATCAAGGATGAGATCGAGCTTGCGGCGATGTTGATTGAGGAATCGGCAGACAGCGAGCCGGCTCTTGCGGAATCGGAAGCGAGATTGTCCGAGGCGGAGAAGCGGTTCCGCGCCATGGAGGTGGAGACGCTCTTTGAAAGTGAGTACGACCGGTCGCCGGCGATCGTGTCCATCCACGCGGGCGCTGGCGGTGTGGACGCACAGGACTGGACGTCCATGTTGGCGCGCATGTACCTGCGATTTTTTGAATCGCGCAAGTGGAAGGCAAACGTATTGAGCGAGACGCGGGGGACGGAGGCGGGTATCAAATCCATCACCATCCGTTGCGAGGGCGACTTTACCTATGGCTACCTCAAGGCCGAGGCCGGCGTGCATCGCTTGGTGCGTCTCTCGCCCTTCAACGCCGATGCGCTGCGGCAAACGAGCTTCGCGCTCGTGGACGTGGTGCCCGAAATTGATCACGACGTGGAAGGCGCGGAGATTGACCCCAAGGATCTGCGCATTGACACGTTCATGGCTGGCGGCCACGGCGGGCAAAGCGTCAACACCACCTACAGCGCGGTGCGGATCGTGCATCTCCCCACCAACATGACGGTGCAATGCCAAAACGAACGCTCTCAGCAGCAGAACAAGGAAACGGCCATGAAGATCTTGCGCGGGAAGCTCCTGCAACGTACACTCGAACAACGTGAGCGCGAACTCCATTCATTGCGCGGCGAAGTGGCCTCGGCCGAGTGGGGCAACCAAATTCGCTCCTATGTGCTCCACCCCTATCAAATGGTGAAAGATCACCGCACGGGCGTGGAGACGAGTGATACGGAAGGTGTTCTTGGCGGCGACCTCCTTCCATTTATAGAAGCATGGCTTATGCAATCCAAGGAGAGCCTATCTCATAAATAATCTTTGGTCGTTTCGGCGCCGATTTGGCCTGTAACGGTCTCAGAACTCCTCGAAATATGTCCAATATTTCTCGTTGTCCTTCAATCGTTTCGGCTCAAACGGCATCCGAAACGCCTGCAAAGCTATTTTTGAGATAGGCTCTGTATGTCAACGCAAAAACGCGAACGCGTATTGGTCACGGGCGGGTGCGGATTCATCGGCTCCCACTTGGTGGACAAGTTGATTGAGCTTGGCCATGAAGTGGCGGTGTTGGACAACCTGTGCTCCAGCGACTCCAGTGCCATGCCAAAATCCTGCGAGCTCCTGAAGCTCGACGTCACAAGCGACCAGCGCAAACTCGACAAAGTGTTTGAAAAATTTCACCCCGACGCGGTGTTTCACTTGGCGGCGCAGAAGGACTTACACACGTCGGTGTTGAACCCAGTGCGAGACGCCACCGTCAACATCATCGGCTCGCTCCACATCTTGGAGGCAATGCGCAAAATCGGCGGTGGCCGCGCAGTGTTTGCCTCTACCGCTGCGGTCTACAGTCCCAATGCTCCACTCCCCATTACAGAGAACCGCGCCAACTTGGGGCCGGTCTCGCCCTACGGCATCTCCAAGCGCACGGCGGAAATGTACATGTACAACTACTCCAACATGTATCCGGTGGCGGCTATCTCGCTGCGTTTTTCTAACGCCTATGGCCCGCACGGCAGCTCTGGGACGCCCAACGTCATTGACATCTTTGCGCAAAAGATCATCCACGGCGAACCCATCGCCATTTACGGCAGCGGCGAGCAGACACGCGACTTTGTTTATATTGACGACATGGTGGATGCCTTTGTACGTGCCATGCGCGTGGCATGGTGTGGAGAGGTGAACATTGCCACCAACACGGAGGTGTCGGTCAACCAAGTGGCGCACATGATGGAGAAGGAATTCGGCACCGAAGTAGCGATGCAGTACAAGGAGGCGCGGGATGGAGAACTGTTTCAAAATCGTCTCGACCCATCGCTCGCCGTGGAAGTGATGGGATGGCGACCCAAGACATCGTTTGCCGATGGGCTCAAACGCACCGTGGAGTGGTACAAGGCCAACGTCAAATAGTATGGAAATCAACGAAGAAGATGTAGAACGCGCTCTCGCCACGCTCAAGCAGGGTGGCGTTCTTGTCTTTCCCACCGAAACCTCCTATGGACTGGGGTGCGACGCGACCAACCCGCAGGCCACCGAACGCATTATGCGTATGAAGGATCGCCCGCGCGACCAGGCGCTCTCGGTGTTGGTGAGTGACCGCGCCATGGTCGAGGTGTATGGGAAGGTTGACCCGGTGCTCGAGTCCATCATTGGCAAGCATTGGCCGGGACCTCTGACCATTGTTTTTCCAACGACAAACCCCTTTCTTTCTCCCGATTGTGTACATGGCGGCACCATCGCTATGCGTATCTCGAGCCATCCGATTGCACAGCGACTTGTAACAGCCCTTGGGAAGCCGCTCGTGGCCACATCGGCAAACGTGCACGGGCATTCGGCGGCCTATTCGATTGAAGAAGCGCGGAAACAGTTTGCGCAGCGGGATGACGGGCCCGATGCTTACCTCGATGGTGGCGTATTGTCCGAGGTTCCCGCCTCCATGATCATCGAGTGCGTTAAAGGAGAAATTGTGGTGCATCGCATGGGGTCGTTCAAGCTATGAGGGCGAAGAAGTTTTTCGGCCAACATTTCTTGCGGGACAAACAGGTGATCGAGGCGATCATAGAAGCCGCTGATGTGAGCGGCATGTCGGTGCTCGAGATTGGTCCGGGGGAGGGAGTTGTCACCGAGGCGCTGGCGCGGCAAGCCAAACGAGTCGTGGCCGTGGATATTGACGAGGAAG
Source organism: uncultured Gammaproteobacteria bacterium (assembly GCA_964636795.1). Classification (GTDB taxonomy): domain Bacteria; phylum Patescibacteriota; class Patescibacteriia; order UBA9934; family UBA11717; genus UBA11717. The sequence continues at coordinate 11,763 of CAZWSS010000012.1, read as the reverse complement.
CTATCGCATCCACGCGCCATCGCAATCTCGGATCGCATGTTGAGTTGATCTGTGAGGATGTACTGCATCCAGCCGGTGACGATATTCGCCGCCGATTTGTGAACACCGGTTTTGTTCTTGTCGGTAACCTTCCCTACAACATCACTTCCGATCTCCTGCGGTGGATGCTCTGCGAGCCGCCGCGACCCCTGCGCGCCGTGGTGATGATCCAAGCGGAAGTGGGGGAGCGCATCATGGCCCGAGCCGGAGACATGTCGTTGCTGGGGCTGATGGTGCAGCTGTATGCCAAGGTGGTAATGATCACGCGTGTGCCGCCGGGCGCTTTTTCTCCACCGCCCCAGGTGGACTCGGTGGTGGTGCGACTGGATCCCTATCGTGACGAGGAGATGAGGGCGCGCGGTGTCTCCGATGCCGAAAAAGTGCTTCGATTCGCCCGCGTGGCCTTCAACGGCAAGCGCAAACAGCTTGCCTCCACTCTTGGCACCCTGCCCACGCTTTCTCCCGAACACATCAAGGCGGCACTGGCCACCATCAAGCACCTGCCAACCGCTCGTCCGCAGGAGCTGTCCACCAAGGACTGGATCGCTTTCTACAACGTATTGCATCCGTAGCCGATTTTCCACAGCGCCCGCGAGGCGGACCATGCTATACTTTCCAAAGAATTATGGCCTTGGACGACAGACAACCCAAGCGGGGTTGGGCGACCTTTTCCGCAGAGCAAAAGGTTGGTGTTCTTGTGTTTGGCGTCACCGGCGTGGTGGGGTTGGTGCTCTCCATCATCTTTATCTTCCAAGGGCTGCGCGCGCCGTTTGAGCTGGACTATCGAGGCGCCGAGTTTCTTACTCAATCCGAGCGCGATCGGAAGGAAGTGGAAGAGCAAAAGAAGCGCGACACGGACGGCGACGGCTTGAATGACTACGACGAGCAATCCATTTACCGCACCAGCGCCTACTTGGCGGACTCGGATTCCGATGGGTTCGACGACGGACAGGAAGTGAAGAGCGGTAACGACCCCAACTGCCCATCGGGTGAGGAGTGCGGCCGACCGGCGGACAGGGGCATCAACAACCCGGTGGTGGCGAGTGATCTCTCCGAGCCGTTGCCGTTTGAAGATGTCGGGTTCGGGCAGGACATTTCATCCGAGGCGGACATTGAGGCCCTTCTGTCGCAGCTGACCAACGCAGACATCCGAGCGGCGCTCATCGCCCAAGGAATCGATAAAGCCACGGTGGATGGGATGAGCGATGACGAACTGCGCGCGCTGTTTAACACGGCGTTGAAGGAGCTCTCCGACTCGGGGGCGATTGATGCGATCCTCAAAGAAAACGAAACACAACCGTAATGTCCCGCGCTCGCTCCATCTTTCCCAAAATCATCATCGGCTGGATGGCCGCCATGCTGTTGTTGTCGCCTCTCGCGGCGCGTCAGGTGTTTGCCCAGGGCTTGCCGGTGATTGACTCCACGCTGGTGGGGTTTAAAACCAAGAACGAGATCGAGACCCAGATTCAAAAGCCGCTTAGCGTGGCGCTCATCCAAATTTTGCTCAATCTCATTTCCTTCGTGGCCAATCGTTTGGCGTACGACGCGGCGGTGGCGATCGCCTCGGCCGGTCCCGGCCAGACGCCCCAGTACGAGTACCGAAGCATAGAGGATTATGGTCAGGATCTCTGGGAAGATATCTTGGGCGAGACCATTGGTGAACTTTCTGAAGGGCTGGACATCATTGGGATCAAGTACAACGTCTGTGCACCTACGTCACCGTTCAAACGCCTCGACTTGCAATTGGGCATTGCCGCCAGTGTACAACGCCCCGAGCCCACCTGTAACTTCCGCGAGATCCAATCCAACTGGGAGGGCTTCGTGGCGAGTATTGAAAATGATGTGAACGGCTCCGATCGGCTGTTCAAAGAGTTTGCGGCCTCCTTTGGCGAAGGACAAAGTGAGTTGAGCTCTACCATTATCATTCTCTCTACGACCTTCAACCAGGCGGCGCATACGCAAACCATCAAGACCGACGAGCTCTTGGCGAACGATCGGTTCAAGGATGTGTCAAACTTCATTACCGGCAACGTCCAGACGCCATCCACGGTGCTCGAAGATCAGTTCAAATTGAAACTCGATGAGGCGCAGGGCAACCAGACCAAGGCGCTGCAAGGCGCGCTGTTTTCCAACGAAGGGGCGCTGTTGCAAATTGGCATCTCCGCGGGCTCCGTGTTCTTGAACACATTGTTGAGTCAACTCACCAACAAGATCTACACCGGACTGTTTGAGCCGCCAACCTCGGGAGGCGTCTTCGATCCAAACTTTATCAACACAAGCGGCCGCGAGCAGGCACGACAAACGTTCAAGGGGTTGCTCACGGCACCCATCCAGACGGTGGATCAGTACAATGTGGTGAATCAGTTCTTAAGTTGTCCGGGAGCGGCAAATCGCGGTCCCAACAACTGTACCATGGACACCAGCTTTGCGGCGGCGCTCTCTCGCGCGGAGGCGGGCGATGCGCTCACGGTGCAAGAGGCGATTGATGCCGGGCTGCTTCACGGCGACTGGCCGCTGATCTCGTCCAATGATCCGGCGCGCAACCAAGACGCCTTCTGCTACACCTATGGCTACTGTACCTCCAACCTCACCAAGATGCGTATTGCGCGCGTGGTGCCGGTGGGCTGGGAGCTGGCGGCGGAGAAGTCGGGACAGGGCAACATTCCCGTGACCACGCTTCAAGATGCGGTGGATTCGTTCTCCGACTGCAATCTGGATAATCCTGACGCGCTGCTGGACGCCAACCACCCGTGGTGCCATCTCGTGGATCCCAACTGGGTGCTGAAGTATCCCGAAACCCAGTGTCGCGCACAGGTGTACGGCCAAACCCTGGTGGCGCCAAACGCCGACGTGCGCAACCAGACATGCGTGGATACTCCGAGTTGCATTGAGGAGGACGAGAACGGCAACTGCGTGGGTGGCTACGGCTACTGCACCCGCGAGCGCAATGTGTGGCGGTTCAATGGTGATGCCTGCCCGGCGCAGTATGCGAGCTGCACTACGTTGACGAGCCGAACGGGGGAGGTGGCGAGTTACTTGACCACGACCGTGGACTTCGACGGCTGCAATGCGGACAACGCCGGGTGCCGATGGTACCGCGAAGCGCAGACGTTTGATGCAGGCGATCCGGCGGATCCGGAGGACGACACATTTGTGTGGGAAAACATCTTACCCTCGTCGGTGACGGCCAATATCTCCTCCGTGCGCGATTACTTCGACGCGGGGGCTGCCGTGTGCCCAAGTGGCGACGCGGGCTGTACCGGTCTCGTGCGTGCGGCTGCGGCAACCTTCAACCCGGTGATCAACGCCAGTTTTGAAAACGACGTGGACGAAGATGACGTCCCCGACGCATGGATGGTCACCTCTGTCGGCATACCGGAGATAACGACCGATCCGGAGGCGGTGGCGTTTGGTTCCACGGCCGTGGTGATGGAAAATTCGGAGCGATTAGCAACCAAAAATAAGATTTCGCTTCCTCCAAACCAGTTCGTCACGCTCTCCATCACTGCGCGGAAGGAAACGGGAGCGAGTAATACCATGCACCTTACCTGGGCTTTCTTCTATGATATTCTCGGGACGCAACTTACGGCAACGACGGTACCGCCGGCACCAACACCGACCGTCAACTCACCGAATTGTTCGGGGGACCCGTCCGGCCTTATCTCCTTTGGCGATCCATTGGACGAAGTGTTCACGCGCTACAGCTGTACGTTTACCACGCCCAATGTGCCAACGTGGATGGACATCAGCATAGGAGCGGCGGGGCGGTCGCCTTTGTAGATGGTGTGCAAATTGAGGAGGATGAAGTCCCGAGCACGTTCCATGTTGGCTACGGCTCGGGGCGTGAAGACATCAACCTGCGTGTGCCGCCTGCATACCTCGGCTGTGTGGGAGATGCCACCGATCCTGTTGAGTGCGCGTCCTATGCTCGCGTGTGCTTGGCTTCCGAAGTTGGCTGTACGGCCTACACGCCCACCAACGGTAACCCCACGGTGCCCGGGATTGTCAACGCGAATGACGTGTGTCCGGCCGAATGCGTGGGCTATGAGACGTATCGTCAATTGGAAACGAACTTCGGCGGCAGTGTTTTCCCGGTCTACTTCATTGCCGCAAGCGCCGATGCATGTTCCATCCAAAACGCGGGCTGCTCGGAATTTACGAATCTTGATGCCGTGGCCGAGGGCGGGGAAGCGTTGGCGTACTTTACGGACGTGCGGATTTGTCAGGAGGTGGCACAGGCCAATGCCACCAACGGCGGCGAGGCGATCTACTACACCTGGGAGGGGTCGGATTCGCAAGGGTTCCAGTTGCGCACCTGGACGCTCAAAGAATCACAACTCTCCGATGCGCCCTGCAGCAGCTTTGATGCCTTGAGCGGCAACTGCACAGACGCGGGCACCGCCTCGCCCACCGGCTGCACCCAGCACAGCGACATCTTCACCAACCCCGACTGCCGAGAGTTCTACGACGCCGAGGGTGACATTCACTTCCGTTTGTATTCGGAAACAATCACCATCTCCAATGCCTGTAGTCCGTATCGGAAAACGACCTCGATCGCGGCCGACTGTTCCGTCTCCGGCGGCGCATGGGATGCTTCAAGCGGCAACTGTACCTACAACATCTTGTCCGGGGAGAGCTTGACTTGCCCCGCCGTTCAAAACGGCTGCCGCGGCTACACGGGAAACACTGGCAACAACACGCGCTTGGTTGTGCGTGAATACTTTGAAGACGGTACGCTCGCCAACTGGACGGACCTAAACGGCACGTCGCTCTACAGCAACGAGTCGGTGGCCACCGGCGGGCACTCCATGCAAATCGGCAAAACCGTGCAAGGCAACCAAACGGTGGGTCAAATTCAACCCGGCTACTCCTACATTGTGTCGCTGTGGGCAAAGGGCAATGCAGAAATAGATATCTTGCTCCAAGATGCCGTAGGAAATGACGCGGCCTTCACCCAGGGTTTTTCGCTCACTCAAGGGTGGCAAGAATATACATTCGGGCCCATGGAGCCGGCGCTTCTCAACAGTGCGATCGAGGCGGCCACGACTGGGCTGACGTTTGACAAACACAATGCATTGGACACCGCGTTTGTGGACAATATCACCCTGCGCGAGGTGCAAGACACGGCCTACTTGATTGAAAACAGTTGGGTGACGCCCTCTACTTGTGATCAAACCCCCGCCAGCGTGGCGGCGCCGCAGTACTATTTGGGCTGCGAAGCGTATACCACCCAGCGCGGCACCGTGGCCAACCTGAAGTCGTTTAGCGCCATCTGTCGCGAGGAGGCAATTGGGTGCGAAGGGTTCTATGACACCCAAAACTCGGAGAGCAGCTACCCGGAGGCGTTCAACCTCACGTGTGCGCCGGTGGGTGTTGTATTACCGGTGACCACCCCGACACCCTGCACGTTCCAAGGAGCAACGGTGTGTACGCTCTTGAATGGTCAAAGCTTGTGCCGATTCAATGTTGATGGGATTGACGCGCCGTTTGAGTTGAATACCACCACGCCCGCGAGCACCACATCCGTCGTGGAGGACTCCGTGATCGTGCTACGCGACACCATGATTTACGCGGTGGACAGTCCTCAATATCGCTGCGGCGCCCAGGCAGCCGGCTGCACCCTCTACGGCGCGCCCGTGTTCAACATAGACAAGACCGCGGTGACCTCTTTTGACGACGTGGGGCTGATCAACGACCCCGACACCTATGGCACGTCACTGTGCAAGACCCCTAATCTTTTCTGCGAGTCCTACGCAACCACCACGGGGTCAACGTACTACTTCAAAGACCCAGATCTGCAGACCTGTGAATATCGCTCAAGCGTGTCCATCGGTGGCAACGACTTCTCGGGCTGGTTCCGCACCGGCACTGATGCACCCTGTTACAGCGCCTATCTCCAAGACGGCACGACCTATGGTGTGTGGCGCAATGGCGATGATGACTACACCGGTTGGGTGGGTACCTGTCCCGCCGTGCAAAACCTGTGTTCGGAGTTTGTGGACGTAGTAGACACGGCCGATGGCCTCTACCCCAACGGCCGCCCGTACACCTTCCTAAATAATGATCGCCTGGACCAATCCGAGGAGCCGGCCAACGAGCAATGTGAGGGCAAACTCTCCCAGGAGAGCGGATGTATTGGGTTTGAAAACACGTCATTGCCCTACACCACGTTCAGTGCCACGGCCAGCTACATCAAGAGTTGGCATTCGGACGTGTTCACCAATTCGGGCGAGCCGTTTGAGCCGGTGGACCCGATGGACTGCTCGGTAGCCGATGGTGGGGCGTTTGATACGGACGGCAATGGGTCGTTTGAGACCGACCTGTGCAAGCGCTTCTGCGTCTACCCCTCGGTGACGGGCTACAGTGCAACGGGACCCACGTACAACCTAGAGCTCGGCGGTTCCTGTTTGATCAACGTGGATTGCGGCACCATTACGGACACGTTCGGTAACGATCAGAACGGCACCTGTCTGGCGCTGGATGGCACCCAGACCGATATAGGCATTTGTTTGGGTGGAGACAACGCCGGAGAGCTCTGCTCGATTCCGTCCGACTGTGCGCTTGGCACCTGTCAGAACGCGCTGCCCGCGATCGGTAATCTCTACGGTGGGTTCACCCGCGCCAACGATGCCAACACCATCCTCAAAGTTCGCCGCGACCGCTCGTGTTCCGAGTGGCTGGCCTGCGACAGCCAGTTCACCGCGTGGGATCAAGACCGTGGCGCGTATGTGAACGTCTGCAACTCGGTGGACTTGTGCAACGAGTTCTCCACCTTGGGCAGTCAGTCGTTCTGCTCCAACTGGGTGGACGAGCCGCAGCAGATTCTCTCCGAGGACCTCTACGCCCAGCGCAACGTAAGCTGGTACGGTTCCGAGTACGCGGGCTACTCCATTCCCAACCAGTACGGCGTGCAACATTACCGGCAGGTCAATCTCAATCCGGCTCGGTGGTGCGCTACGGCATTGGGGACCCCGGTAAGCGATGCGCCGGCCATCACGGAGTTTAATGAGACGGATGGCTCGTGGTCCAATGGGTTTCCGGCTGCTTGCGATGTTGATAGCGATTGCCTATCGCTTCCCGATCTAACCTGTCAGTCGGCTGACGAGGATTTTCGATTGAGCGCGGTGCTGGGGCCATGCGATGAGGTCAACGGCACCATCTGCGCGGTAGGCGTATGCTCGGAGACCGGGTTGGCGTGCAGCGAAGACGGCGACTGCGGCAGCGCGGAGAGCTGTGTGTTTGCGCCTTCCACCACCGAGATCGGGCAGTGCTTCAATGGAGTATGCGCCGAGGCGGTAGATGGCACGGAGCTTGTCGCGGCCACGCGCCAAGAGTGCCGCGGCTATCCAGAGGCCAATGCGCCGTTCCCCAACGAGGTGGTGGACAGTTGGCGCGATCCGGCGGATAACCCGGCGTACCCGGGAGCTCCATCAAGCTACGACGATTTTGAGTTGCGAGCCACTGGCTTCAAGGCCGGATTCTCCCGCGTCAAGACCTGCGCCAACGGTGAGCCGTGCGAGTGTTCCTACGTGGCGGCCGAATATGGCGCTGGCATCAAGAAGACCTACTTCTCCTTGGGCAATGCGAGCAATACGCCACCGGGGGTGTGCAACGGTGGACCCTATGACGGCATTGCCTGTGCCGATGACCTTGAGTGTCGCCTGGCAGCTGGCAACACTGGCGGCACCTGCGAGTTTAAAACCGCTCAAAACACCTTTGTGGGGTGGAATGGCTTCTGCATCCAAAAGGACTTGAGCATCAACTTGAACGCCAACCAAGACAAGAATGCCTGCTTGCTCTGGCTGCCGGTGGATCAGCTTTTGGGTGGCACCGACATCTACAACAAATTCACCGAGGCGGGGTTCCAAATCGCCAATGCGACATATTGCACGCAGGCGGGGGGCTTTGCCGATGTATTCAACACAGGGGTGGTGATTGCGGATGGTGAAATTGACGACCTTGCCTTTAACTATGCCTGTGCCGAGTCGTACCGTGGCCTTAACCGTGTCAGCGGCGTCTATCCTGCGGAATATCCAGGCGCGCCGGCGGCCAGCGCACTGGACCGTTGCAACGAGGCGGAATGGGATCAGTGTTGGAACAGCGTGGTGTGCCCCTCAAACTCCTTTGCGATTGTGGGGTCATGTGATGACACGTCGGCATCGGCCTGTATCCAGGGCACGCCAAACGGTGATGCCGACGACGACTGTCCTTATTTCTGCGTGCCTCAAGGCGCTCGTGCTATACAAGATGGGGATCGGTTTGAGGTGGGAGATGTATGCGCGCCTCCGTTGAGCAGCGAGTATGCGTATCGGACGGAGCTCACCGGGGATTTTGATACGACCAACGGGTTGGTACCTTTGCACGAACCGGGCAATACGGACAGCTATCTTGTGGATGGAACCGTAAAAGAGATCGGGCAATGGTTTGATGAGTATCAATATTGCGTGAAACAGGGAGTGGAGATTTTTCCCTATCAGAGCGTTGCTGTGCCTCTACCATCCGATATCCCGATTGCGAATGCGGATGGATATCTGCCCGCGCATGTACAGTACCCGGGTACACGTCAGTTTTTCAACGTAGAGCAGTACTATCTTGGATGCAAGGAATTGGCGTTTGCATCGGTTGAAGAGGGGTATGGGGACGATGTGAATGCATTGGGAAACGCTGCCTATACCAACCGTGTGCTGACCCCGGGAGACCCGTTCGTACTGCAAGAGGATGACGGTGGCTTGGTCTACACGACGAACACCACTCCGGATCAAGTGGGGCAAGTGCTGCCAACGTATGAATTTCAAGTAGGAGACACAGACAGGGTGAGTGATCCAACACAGGCGGACTTTGCTCCTGTGGGACTCTTTGCCTGTCTGGTAGATACGGCGCTTGGCCCGGTAATGGGTGTGGAACAAGATCCGCCGGCCGGTTGTGAGCAATGGCCATTTGTAGGGTTTGCCGGAGCTCGTTCCTACGACCAATATCAAGCAACATATCCAGCTGGCCCGGATACGTGTGCAACGGATACGGACTGTGGGTCTCCGTCGGGGCCCACATGCGAGAACGGTTCGGTGAACTCCATGACCTATGACCTTGTTCCGAACGATAACTTCGTCTGCTTTGTTGGGTGCGGAGAGTATCAAATGGAGATGAATCCGGAAGCGACACCATACTTAAGCGGAGATTGGGATATCTCGGATGGAGACGCTTGGTGTCAGTCGCTGGGCCTTCAATATTGTATCGAGGACGGGGTTGGTGATGCGCAAGGATGCACTTCGGAAACCGTTTCCGTTGGTTGCACAAACGTTTACTATGTCTGTAGTCGTTACTATGGCCACCAGTCGAGCAATAATCCAGAGGGTTCCGATGAGGAAGATGCACAGCACACCTATGCAGCGGCGTGTGACTATGCCATTGCTGCGGGAGATGTGCCTCCGTTGGCCAACTGCGGTCCCGGGTGTGAGTTCACAAATCTTGCCAAGCGGGCCTTCCAATGCGATGGAGAAGGTGGCGGCGACCACATTTGTCTTTATCGAACAGATTGCCCGGGAGGGCAAGCAGCTCCGGAATGTAGGGATGGCATTTGCGCTGTCTCAAGCTACTCGAATGTTCAAGAAGTGTACCCTCGAGAAGTGAGCGCGCAGGGGCATGATGAAGCAGTAGAAATGTTACAACAGTTTTTTACCCGTCTCTTCTCATTCTGGACTTTTGACGATGCGTCGAACGACGCGAACGAAGACGGATTCTACGAACGAGATTCCTCGGTTGGCTCGACGGATCGCCGTACAACGGATGATGGTTTTGGAGACGACGCCAACGATGGTAATCCCACGCCGCCCCAAGTGGTGGCGCTTACGAGCGTTTGTGCGGATAACAACTGTGTGGAAGGCGTGCCGGGAGCATTTAGTGTGAATGGTGATGATGGGCGGACGTGGCTGGCCGAGAGCAGTTTCCTGGCCAACCTGGAATTCTTTGCCTACACCGACCCCAACCAGTACCCCATTCGCAATGTGATTGTGGACTGGGGCGATGGCATGGACACGGCCTGGGCCGACGGGTTGCCCGGAGTCACCAACCACACCAGCCAAGTGTGGGGGCGTGGTAGTACGTCCGGGTCAACGGCAGCGGACAATTATTACAAAGCGCACCGCGGGCTGACCGAGACGCAGCAGCAAATTTGCGAGCCCGAGGCGGGCGAGGAGGAGTGGGGAAAGACGAGTGATAGCTGCACGGAGGAGCCGTTCCGATTCCAGCACCATTATCGCTGCACCCCCGGATTGTTCCAGTGGTTGAATGCCACCGGCCGAACGTGTGACTATGTCCCCGGCACCAACATGTTGGTGAATGCCCCCTGCACCGATGGCTCCATGTGCATCTTCCAACCCCGCGTCTATGTGAGGGACAACTGGGACTATTGCACGGGAGTATGTGAAGGTGGTGCGGATGGGACGGAGGGGTGCTTTAACAGCGCTACTTCATTTGATCAGTGCAATGCTACGGTATTCCCAATAGTAGATGACGATACACCTCTCACTCCATTCGGTGCCCCGATCGAACCTTATTGGAATCCCTGGATAAACTGGGATGGCACGATTCAGGTATCGCCGGAGTAGGTGAGCTGGGGGTGACTTCCAGTCCGTCATTGCGAGGGAGCCCCGCGACCGAAGCAATCTATGCTCGTAGAGATTGCTTCGTCGTATGACTCCTCGCAATGACGCTGGGACAGGAGAAGTATATAGAAAATTCAGAGCCCGCCCTTTCCAGTGATGGAGAGGGCGGGCTCGTCAGCTGTGACGCTGGCGCGATTACTCGCGCCAGCCAGTGGCGGTGAAGGGGCCAACAACCCCGGAGAACTCGTGGGCGTTCGGATCGACTGTGACGTCGACCTCAAACGTGCCAGCAGAGAGTCCGGAGACGGTACACCCATTCACCACGATCTCTTCGCCGAGAGCCAGACCGACCACCTCTTGATCGATTGGGCTGTAAGACCCCATCGACACGGAAGAAGTGTTCTCCTGGTTTGCGGCGTAGACCGTCCACCGATTCCCGCCAGCAGAAGGGTTGCACGACTCATTCCCGTACTCCTGTGCGTCGCCGCACAGGGCCGAGAAGTTGTAGTGCATCGGCACGGTGACCGAGGTCACCACCGACTCCTCCCCGCCCTCGGGGGTCTCCGACTGGTAGGCGTCGCTGCCTATCATCCGGACGAAGGTCTCCGCCATGGTGTAACCCACGGCGTAGACCTCCACCCTCCACCAGTTTCCGTCCACGGGGACGGTGACACGGGGCGGGACGGGGGTCTCCCACTCGAGGTCGCTCCGGACCTCGGGGAGCGAGACCGCGACCTGGAGGTCGGCTCCGAAGAGCTCGACCTCGCAGGAGCCGGTGCTCACCGCGAGGGAGAGGGTGACCATCGCGACGTCGTCATCGTCGCCGGCCACGCCGTCGTCGTCCCCCACGCCCGGGGGGCTGTCGGGAATACCGTCTCCGTCGGTGTCGACGCAGGCGGCGAGGGGGAGGAGGGCGCCACTCACCACGAGCAGCGCCGCCAGGGTCATCAGGAAACGGTTCATGACCGTTCCTTTCTGCCCCGTCTCCGGGGCGGCTTTCGCCGCGCTCCGTGAGGGGCGCTGCTTTGAAAGGACTAGCCGCGACGGTATTATCGCGGACTTTCCTACCTTGAAAATAGCAGGTATTTAGAAGAAAGTCAACAATAGCTCCCGTCAAGAGCCC
>CAZWSS010000011.1:0-15725 GCA_964636795.1 uncultured Gammaproteobacteria bacterium | reverse complement strand
GACACGAGTCACCAACTTCACGGAGGGTCTCTCAGTAACCGTTTGTTAGTATCTATTGCGGAGCTGATATAATGCACCCATGAAGGATGGGGGAACTTTTTTATCTGTCATCAAGTCTGCCTATCGTGGACTGTGGGTGCGCTATAGCCTGACGATCTTGCTGGTTCTGATTGGCGTTGCCCTTAGCGTTGTGGAGCCCATCTTGTTTGGGCGCATCTTTGACATCGTCGTCACCGGTCTCCAACAAGGATCAGAACAAACGCTCCTTGCCGATGTCACAGGCATTCTCGCCCTATGGGGCGGTCTTGGCGTACTGGCTATTTTGCTCGGCATCCTAGGCAAGTACATTTTGTGGCAGACCAACAACGTGGCCTCTAACCGCTTTGCCAACCACGTCCTCCAGGACCTGTTGGGATGGAGCCGAGAGCGCTTCTCCAACAACAAGGTCGGCCGCGTCATCAAGATCGCCGACGACTCGTGGCAAGCGGTGTTTCATCTCCCACAAGCCCTCATTGGGGAACTCCTCCCCACGTTCCTCACCTTTTTCGTTGTGCTCATCGTAGGCTTTGTATTGGACTGGCGCATGACCCTAGCCTCACTCGCTGTCATGCCCTTGTCTCTCATCCTGGGCGTATATGCTTGGCGACGCGCCAACCCAAAACAGGACCGCATATCACAACAGTGGACCCGACTCTCCTCCCATCTTGAGGAAACCGTTTCTAATATTTCGGTGATTCAAAATTTTGCACAAGAGGGACAGCGGCGCTCCGGCTTTGCTAGAATGTTGCGCGATACCGTAAAAAAGCAATTAAAGCTAGACATCTTCTGGGCCATGTTTGACGGAGGTGGGGGAAGCCTTACCATGTTTGGGCGCCTCTGCATTTTTGTCGTCGGCATTGGGCTCGTTGCTCGGGGCGAGACATCCATTGGAGTCTTTGTGACCTTTTTAGGCCTGATCAACTACCTCTTTGCACCGATCCAGTACACGATCGCCAACAATCTCCCACGATTTTCCAAGCACCAAGCCGCCCTCCGCCTTTACCAAAAGCTCGCCAGCCAACCAAACGACGTGCAGGAACAACCTCACGCCAAGACACTCACCAATACAGAAGGGTCATTGATGTTCTCCGCCGTCTCGTTCCGGTATCAAGATCAAAAGCGCTCCGCTCTTCGCAACATTTCTCTCACCATTCCCGCCGGCACCAGCTGTGCGCTTGTTGGACCTTCGGGCGCCGGCAAGTCCACGCTCATCAAACTCATCAACCGCACCATTGACCCCACCGCTGGAGCAATCCTGTTGGACGATGTCGACACGCGCACCTATACCTTGCGATCACTCCGATCACAAATCGGCGTGGTTACCCAGGACAGCTACCTCTTCCACGACACCATTTTCAACAATGTCCGGTTTGTGTCACCAACAGCTACGCGCCGGCAGATGATCGAAGCCTGTAGGAAAGCCCAGGCGCACACGTTCATCTCAAAGCTCCCAAAAGGCTACGACAGTGTGGTGGGAGAGCGGGGAGTGAAGCTCTCGGGAGGTGAGCGACAGCGCATTGCCTTGGCGCGCATCTTCTTGGCCGACCCGCCCATTCTCGTCCTCGACGAATCCACCAGCGCGCTTGATAGCGAAACAGAAAAACTCGTGCAGGAAAGTTTGCAGGAAGTCATGAAGGGGCGTACCACGATTTTGATTGCGCACCGACTCTCCACCATTTACTTGGCCGATCAGATCGCGGTGGTACAAGACGGTAAGATCGTGGACCGCGGCACCCACAACGAGCTCATCAAAAAAGGCGGCCTGTACGATCGCCTGTGGTCGCTGCAGGCGGCTGGGTATATCAAATAATTTGACAGGTGCCGCTTCCCCCCGTATCTTATCAACAACTGCAGGGCGCGCATCTACTTCCCTAAACCCGGGATTGAGATAGCTCTGCGCAACCGTGACAGGTGCGCGTCCTGCAGCTTACGACACGGATCTCCACTCTCGGAGCTCCGTGTCTTCCTTTCTGAACCACGGCATGATGGTGCCCCCGGCAGGAGTCGAACCTACAACCTTGGCGGTAGAAACGCCATGCTCTATCCAATTGAGCTACAGGGGCATGATCACGCGGTCGTTCAGTGGCAGTTTGTACTCAAAAAAAGCGCTTTTGTCAATGCAACATCCGTGCTAACCTTTCGGTATAACGTCAGTGTATCAAACTCCTCCTATGCCTCGTGCCAACAGCGCTTCCATCATGGGTGTCGCCATCATCCTCATCTTGGCGGTCGCCGTCGTCCTCTTTGTTGCTTTGCGACCCGCCTCCATATTGCAACCAGAGACCCCCATTGTCACCCTGGAACCATCGGACACCGTGGATGTCTTCAACCCCATCGTCTACTACGAGGCCGCCACGCCTCCGACCGTCATAGCATATGAAAGCTCGGAGGATTGGGCGACGCTCACCTCTCCGTTGGGTGCCAAGTTCACTATCGCGTCCCCAAAGATCATTCCGTGGAAAATGGACCAGCAGCAAGGAGATCACACCATGTTTATGGCGGATATCTACTCCGAAAATATTACGGGACTGCTATTCATGGCTCTCGTCCCCACCAGTGAACCAAGCGCACGTGACGGTTACTGGGGCGATATCGCCTCCTTAGTGAATGCCGCCACGACTTGTCAGGCGCTTGAGAACCACCCCGAGGCCGAGAGTTGGCGTTTGAACTGGGTCGAGGACTGCAACACATTCACCAACGCCAATGGCCAGCTCGTTGTCCATCTCTCCGGCGACTGGACCGGGTTCCGCGACTTTCCCGCTTGGATCAACGTCTATGTGATGCCGAGCAGCCGAGATGACCTCCGCGCAGCCGTGCTCTCCGACGAGCGCTTCATGGACGAACAGGCCATCGAGTACTTCGCCACGCAAGGCGACTACGATGTCTCGTGGCTCCGCAATACCGTCCGCACCATGGCGGAGACGTTCAGTTTCTCAGAATAGATCAAAGAAAAGTATTCAAGTATTCAGGGTATTCGCGTATTCAGGTATCTGGCTAGGAGCCACGATTTGTCCTCAGTGAGTGCCCCGCAACAAGAGGAGTTTACTTGCAGATGTTGTGCCCATACGCGAATACTCGAATACATGAATACTTACTTCCTCTCTCTCCCATGGTGCCGCTTATGCACCTCGCGGAGATGGCGGTTGGTAACGTGGGTGTAAATCTGGGTGGTGGTGATGGACGCGTGGCCGAGCATCGCTTGTACCGAGCGGATGTCTGCGCCGCCGCGCAGAAGATCGGTGGCAAACGTGTGACGCATGGTATGAGGCGTGACTCTCTTGGTGATGCCGGCGTGGCGCGCGTGGCCGTCCACAATACGTTGAATTGATCTCGACGTAAGCCCGTCGCTCTGCCGGCTCTTATTGGCACGATCATGGGACACAAATAGGAAAGGTGATGTGTCCATGCGTTTGTCGATGTATGCCTTGATGGCACCGCGCGCGCGATCGGAAAGAAAAACGATGCGCCGCTTGCCCCCCTTTCCCGTCACAGTAAACTCGTCGCGCTTGATATTGACGTTATCAATCTTGAGATTCGCCAGCTCGGATACGCGCAGCCCGGTAGAAAACAGCGTCTCCAAAATCGCTCGGTCGCGCAACGCCACCGGCGCCGATCCCTTGGGCGCCTCCAACAACCGCAGCAGCTCGTCCTCCTCCAAAAAATCCACTTGGCGATCCGGATGTTTGGCGAGCTCGATCTTCTCTGCCGAGAGCGACTGGACGTCCCGCCGCGACAAAAACTTCAGAAACGACCGAAGGGCAATCAAATGATAGTTTTGTGTGGTGACCTTTGGCGCGCCATGATCCCGACCGTGGATCTCGCGGTTGAGCCAGACGCGAAACTTGTGCACGCGCTCGCTGGTGATCTCCCCGGGAGCCGGCCACTTGGCCCAGACAAAAAACCGCCGCAGATAAAAATCATAGTTGCGGAGCGTTCGCGGGCTCCTCCCCTTCTCCACCTCGAGATACTCGAGGAAGTCGGTCAACAGTTTTTCTGTTTTGGATGTTGACATGTCATGGTTGTCTCCCCCTCCAAGAGTATACCCCGTATGCAGCAACGTCCTGCCCACCAATGTCTACGGCAAAAACGACCTCGCGCACCAATATACTCGTTGGGAAATCCCTATGATTCCGCGTCACCAACGAAAGGTTGCCTTGATACTTCTTCAACAGAGTGATATGAAGCTCGTCCACAAGACCAAGGGTGCCCCGTTCCTTGTGTCGGCAGAGATCGTTCGTGACTTCGATGGCTTCGTCAACCAGCCCGACAATGGGGTGCACCGGAATATAGAGAACACCTAAGTCCTTCAAGAACCGCTCTCGTTCATCTCGAAGTTCATCATCATGCACTCCTGCAAGAAATTCACATCGAATGAGGTCCGTAATAGCTGGCTCTGCGTGCACAGATTGGAGAATATCAAAAAACTCCTCAAATCTGTCTGTATGACGTGCCGCTTCGCTAAGAAAATTGGTATCTAAAAGAATTGCCCTACGCTTCAGGACTTCCCTGAGGTGCTCTCCCACGTTCAGATTCATATCGCAACAGCGCTTCCTTCGCCTCTAGTTCTCGAATCTTACGAGAAAGCTTTATTAACTTCTGGACCTTCTCTTCATCAAAGGTCCATGTGCCAGACAGTTTCAATGTTGTTCCAGAAGATGGCATATCATTTGTACTTCCATCATACCACAGAGAGACCCCACTGTTGACAACTTCCTACAATCCCCGTACATTCTCACAGTAACTCATCACGGTGCCTTGGCCACGGATCTCTCCAACCGCGTGCTCGGCCACCGCCCACTCTATGCTGACAAAGCGCCAAAAGGAGAACATCATTAAGAAGTTCGCGTCGCATCAGAACGACACCGGGTCGCCCCAGGTACAGATTGCCATCCTCACGTCCGAGATCAAGGAACTGACCGGCCACCTGCGCACCCACAAAAAGGACCACTCGTCCCGCCGTGGGTTGATTCGCAAGGTCAACGAGCGTCGTCGCCTCCTCAAGTACTTGGAGCGCGAAGATGCCAAGAGCGCCAAGAAGCTCAAGGACGCCCTGGAATTGAAATAAAACGTGACCCCTTCCTGCACTCGCGGGGAGGGGTTGCGCTCTTTTACAACTATGATTCATCACAAAAATCAGCGCGTAGGCATTTTCATTGACGTGCAAAACATGTACTACAGCGCGCGCAACTTATTCAACCGAAAAGTGCACTTTGGGAACGTGGTCAAGAAGATCACCGGCGAGCGCCAGCTCATTCGCGCCACGGCCTACGTGGTCTCCACCAAGACCGGCGAAAATCAACCGTTCTTCGACGCCCTCAACAACCTCGGGATCGAAACCAAAGAAAAGGAGCTCAAGGAGTATGCTGGCGGGCAAAAGAAGGCCGACTGGGACGTGGGCATTGCCGTGGACATGATCCGCGCAGCACAAAATCTCGACGTGGTCGTGTTGATCTCGGGCGATGGGGACTTTATCCCGCTCGTGCAATACCTCAAGAACGCCGGCACGTTTGTGGAGGTGGCCTCGTTCCGGGAAACGACATCGAGCGAACTGGTGGAGGTTCTGGGCGTGGACAACTACACCAACCTCTCCGCCAACAAGCGCGCGTTTCTCATCCCCGAGCGCTTCAACCGCATCCGACCTGCATTGCAAAAGACCGCTTCCTTGGAACAGCCCGCTCCCTCATCGGCTCCGCCCGCCCTCTCCCACGAGGGCGACGACGGACTCTCCCCCAACGAGCGCGCGCTTAACATTTAGCTCCCCTATGAACCCACAAACGTTTTCTCTCGATTGGGCCGGGCGACCACTCACCATTGAGGTCGGCCGCATGGCGCGGCAAGCCGACGCCGCCTGCACCGTGCGCTACGGCGACACCATGGTTTTGGCAACCGTGGTGGCATCCAAGGATGAGCGGCCCGGCATGGATTACTTCCCCTTGATGGTAGATTACGAAGAGAAATACTTCGCTGCCGGCAAAATCAAGGGCTCGCGCTTCATTAAAATGGAAGGGCGCCCGTCCGACCAAGCCGTACTGGCCGGACGAATGATTGACCGCACCGTGCGACCGTTGTTTGATGAGCGCATGCGCCGTGACGTACAGGTGATCGTGAGTGTTCTTTCTTTTGACGAGGAAAACGGCGCCGACATGGTAGCCATGGTGGCTGCTTGTACGGCGCTCCACCTCTCCGCGATCCCGTGGAATGGCCCAGTGGCCGGGGTGCGCGTGGGTCGCAAAGGCAGCGAATGGGTCGTCAATCCCACCGTGGCCGATCAGGCCGAGTGCCGCGCCGACTTGGTGGTCTGTGGTACCCCCGAGCGATTAATTATGATGGAGGCCGACGCCAAACAGGTGCCAGACGCGGAGATGTTGGAGGGAATCGAGGTTGGATTGAAGCAGTTGGCGCCAGTGCTGGAGTTGATGGATCAAGTGCGCGCCGCTGTGGGTCAAGAGAAAAATGACGCGCTGGTAGCCGTGCGTGACGCGGAGAACCGAGAGCGCGTGGAGACGCTCGCCAGACCCTTCATTGCCGAGCGCGTCGAATCGTTGTTTTTTGGAGCACCATTGGCCAACAAGGTGGATCGCGCCGTGACCAAGGACCGCATCGCCCATGAGCTCAAGGCGTTCTTGGCCGAGCAGCGCGTTGCCGACGAGCACATTCACTACGGCACCGGGCTGATCTACGGCGAAGTGCAGCGACTGATCTCGGAGGCGATCTTGCAAAACGGTCGCCGTGTAGACGGCCGCGGACTGGAAGATATTCGCCCCTTGGCCGGGGAGGTGGGGCTGTTGCCGCGCACACATGGATCGGGTCTCTTCCAGCGCGGCGAGACGCAGGTACTCTCCACAGTGACGCTTGCCGGCCCCGGTGCCGCACAGATCGTGGACACCATGGATTTGGACATCAAGAAGAGCTACATGCACCACTACTCGTTCCCACCATTCAGCGTGGGCGAGACGCGGCCGTTGCGCGGACCCGGGCGGCGCGAGATTGGCCACGGTGCATTGGCCGAGAAGGCCTTGGTGCCCGTGCTTCCCTCCAAAGAAAAATTCCCTTACGTGATCCGCGTCACGTCTGATACACTCGGCTCCAATGGGTCAAGCTCCATGGGGTCGGTTTGCGGCTCCACATTGGCGTTGATGGATGCCGGTGTTCCTATCCTTTCCCCCGTAGCAGGCGTTGCCGTAGGTTTGGCATCGATTCCCGACATGTCGCAGTGGAAGGTCTTCACCGACTTGCAGGATTTGGAAGACGGCAACGGCGGCATGGACTTTAAGGTCGCCGGCACTGCCGAGGGCATCACCGCTATTCAGCTCGACACTAAAACCATCGGGCTTTCGATGGAGATCATGCGAGATGCCTTTCGACAGGCCAAACAAGGACGCATGAAGATCTTGGACGTGCTCAGGGACGCCATCGCCGCTCCGCGCCCCGACCTCTCCAAGTACGCACCGCGCATCGAGAGCTTCTACGTCAAACCCGACCGCATCCGCGACATCATTGGCCCGGGCGGCAAGATGATCAACGAGATCATTGACCAGACGGGTGTAGACATTGACATTGAGGATAGCGGCTTGGTGGTGATCACCTCCAAGTCGGCCGATGGCATGCGGCGCGCCGTGGAGTGGGTGCGTTCGCTGACCGCCGAAGCAGAGGTGGGGAAGACCTACCACGGAACGGTCACGCGCATCATGGACTTTGGGGCCTTTGTGGAAGTGCTGCCAAAGCAGGAGGGGCTGGTGCATGTGAGCGAAATGGCGCCCTACCGCGTGAATAAGGTGACCGACATCGTCAATATGGGAGATAAAGTGTTTGTGAAGCTCACCGAGATCGATTCCATGGGGCGATTGAACCTGTCCATGAAGCAGGCCGAGGGCAACGTGATCCCGCCCGCGCCACCTTCCTCCGGCGCTGGCGCTCCCAACGATCGCCCGCGACCCGACCGCAAACCGCAGTTTGGCACCGGGCGCAAGCCGCCATTTCGACGCTCTCCATGACCTTTGACCGCCTAAACAGCCACTCAACGACCCCGCGCCTCGGCGTGTGGGTCGTTGTTGCGTTGGCGCTGGTTGTCGGCTGGATGACGTGGCGATGGATAGACCTCCAGGCCGGCACCGACGTAAATAATCGTGTAGGGAGCGCTATGACTCTTCGTGATGATGTGCTGGCTGCCGCCATTCTCACCTTTCCAATTCCATCCACCCCACCCCTCACTCAAAAGATCCCCACTTTTCTCATCTTGGGCAACGACGGGACCATTACCCAGGTAGAAAAGGAAATGTTTAGTGTCGCCGTGATCGGCGCTTCAATGCCTCCTTGGTGGATGCTCCCTGGCGTTGTGGGTATTGCGTATGTAAAAGAGAGCGACGCCGTGGTGGCTCGAGCCATTAGAAAGGTAGACGGTGGGCTGCGCGTATCTGCTCCGCCAACCGAGTCAATGTATTGGCCGATCCCGTCAAATTCTACGGTGGGCATGCTCTGCAACGCCTCATGCGGCGAGCTTTTCTCATACCCCATCAAGAACAGAGCGGCGCTTGATGGCGCCACGGTATTTCAGGTGCCAGAAGACGACCACATGCAGACCCTCGTGGTGTTTGGCAGTGTGGTGAGCATCGACAGCGCTATCGATTTCCTCACAGAACAGGTCCGGTGGCATACGCCTGTGGAAATCCAACGAATCACAAAAAACGGGCGCCACATTACTGAATGGGCACCTATGGACGTTGAGGACGTGACGATCGCCGAGAGAGGAGGAGCCACCACTGTTGGCACCGGTGCCTATACATGGGCTTTGATGGAGATTGATGGTGCCGTAGCCGCCTCCACGAGTCGAGAAATCCTCGATAGGTATGTTGGGGCGATAGCCGTTGAAAACGATGACGCCGAGACGTCTACACTGGCGTTGACAGAAAAAGTGTGCGGCGTGAAACCAGCGACGTTCTTCATCCAGGACTTTTCTCAAGTATTAGCCAATTATCAGACAACAATCGTCCGGGGAGAGCATGAGTGGGTGCTCTGTAGCATATTTCGCTAGGTTGTGGATAAGTTGAGGGTAAGAGCCGATTACTGTGGATAAGTTGTTAGTTATCCACAGTTTTTATTCATCATCATATACTAACAGCATCATTTTCTGGCTAAGTATAGCCACATCGACACGTTGACAAAACGTGTTCAACACGATACACTGTGTTCGTACCCTTCATATGTTCTTTCAAAACCCCTTCCACAGGGGTGTGCAACGAAAGGGGTACGTTGGTTGCATACCTCTCCTCATTACTGCTCTAGTTGGAGCATACAAAAACAAAAAACGCATCTTAGGTGACCCTCACTTCTTGTGTCGCTAAAGCAGGCGTAAAAAACAAAAACGCGCCTCGCGATACGCCAGAGGGAGCCGTAGACCGGTAATGGGGATGAATTTCGGCCATGAGGCCTGTTAGGTCGAGTTCTACCGACAAGGATTGTCGAGAGAACCCGGCCTGACATCGCTCTTCTTAGGCCGACACGTCGGACGCTGCCAAGCACCCACACTATTTAATAGAGGGGTCTGCACGGTGGCGTTCTTCTTTTTGTCTCGGTTGTCCACACCCTTCCGTTGACAAAAATGCTGCATTTTGAGCTTATGCTAAAATACTTCTATGCCCTACATCGCCCCTTTCCGTTCCTTTTTCCCCACAATCGTTGTGTCGCTGTGTGTCCTGGTAGCGGACATCTTCCTCAAAGCAGCCGCACTTGATCAGACCGAGGGCACCATAACCCCCATCTTGGAATCGTTCCTTGGGTTCACTCTCCACAAAAACTTTGGCCTCGTTGCCAACCTCCCCATCCCACTCCTGTTGGTTGTCCCAGCAACTGTGGTGATTCTTGGGATCTGCGCGTGGTGGTTCTCCCATGTCTGGGAGCACAACACGGGGCTGGCCGCGAGTATCCTCTTGTTGATCGCGGGCGGCCTGGGCAACTTGGTTGACCGCCTCCTGCATGGATTCACCACCGATTATCTACTGTTTTTTGGGCGAAGCATCGTCAACCTCTCCGACGGCCTCGTCCTTGTCGGCCTCATCGGCATCTTGCTGCTCCAAACCCCCTCCCCCAAAGCTCATTCATAACGTTGGAGGACATGTTCGTACAATCAGCGGCCGTGCTCGGCTTGGATGTTGAGCGCGTCCATGTTGAGGTTGATATTACGTTTGGCATCAAGAACTTTCAGGTGGTAGGCCTGCCAGACCGAGCCGTGCGCGAGGCGGCGGGCCGCGTGGAGTCCGCCATCAAGACGAGCGGGTTCTCGTTCCCGCGCTATCGCGTGACGGTCAACCTGGCACCCGCCAGCATGAAAAAGACCGGCCCCATCTACGATGTGCCCATCGCGGCCGGCATCTTGCTTGCCCAAGGTCAGTACACCATCAAAGACCCATGCTTGATGATCGGTGAGCTTGGGTTAGATGGCGCCATCCGTCATGTGGACGGAGTGCTACCTATTACGATCGCCGCAAAGGCATGGGGATTCCCATCGGTTATCGTTCCTGCTTGCAATGCGCGGGAGGCCGCCGTAGTGGAGGGGATCGACGTACTGGGTGTTGCCCACCTCAAAGATCTCGTGGCTCATTTGGACGGGTCGTCGCCGCTTGTAGCAACCCCATTTACGCCCATTGACGTATCCACCTCCTTCAAAACCGGATCCGACATGCGCTATGTGAAGGGGCAGGAGCGCGCCAAGCGGGCGTTGGAGATTGCCGCCTCCGGAGCGCACAATATTTTGTTGAGCGGGCCACCGGGCTCGGGAAAGACCATGCTCGCGCGGGCGCTGCCAACCATTTTGCCCCAACTGACGCTCCGAGAAGCCCTCGATATTACGCGTATCCACTCGGTGAGCGGAACGCTCCGCGGCAAATCATGCGTCACCGAGCGGCCGTTTCAAGCGCCGCACCACACTACGAGCGGTGTGGCATTAATCGGCGGGGGAGCGCATCCGCGACCCGGTCAAATTAGCTTGGCGCACAGAGGCGTCTTGTTCCTGGATGAGTTCCCAGAGTTCTCCAAACAAGCGCTCGAGAACCTCCGCCAACCGCTCGAAGACGGGCATGTGACCGTGTCTCGTGCCGCCGGCAGCGCCATTTTCCCGGCACAGTTCATGTTGGTGGCCGCCATGAATCCCTGCCCCTGCGGCTATGCCAGCGACCCGTTTCACCCCTGCATTTGCAGCCCATCCCAGATTATCCGTTACCAAAAGAAGCTCTCCGGCCCCTTGATCGACCGCATTGATTTGCACCTGGAGGTTCCAAAGATTCCGGTTGAGCAACTGACCGACGAAGGCGAGAGCGAGGCGTCGCAAGATATTCAGGCACGAGTACAGGCCGCCCGGGACATCCAGACAAAGCGATTCCAAGGAAGTGATCTTGTAACCAATGCCGACATGCAAGCCAAGGACGTCAAAACGTACTGCCCTTTGGAACCCGACGCGCGGATTATGCTCGCCACCGCCGCCCAGACCCTCCACGTATCGGCTCGCGCCTATATTCGCATCCTCAAAGTGGCACGCACCATCGCCGATCTCTCCAACAGCGAAATCATCACTGCGCCCTGTATCAGCGAAGCCCTCCAATTCCGCGAACGCGTCTGCCCCTAGGTGTTGCCGTAGATCAGTCGCAGCGCAATGTAGCCGGCAGTGAGAAGACCAATCCACCCATATCCAATCCAGTCCAAGAGCACTTGCCGGCGGTGGTACTCTTCAAAGCTTTCCCATTCGCCTACCTGCCAAGACCATCGTCGCCCAAAGAAAAACATGGCAAAGAGCGCCACGAAACCCACAACAGGAATCAACGACAAGAAAAACCACAGGTACTGGCGGCTCCCAAGCGCATAGGCCTGCGTCCAAAAAAGCCCGCCAGGCGACGGCCGCCGCAAAAACCGCTCCTTCACAACCTCATCCGGTACGAGTTCGACGTGGTACCCGCACGACGCACAGAATCGCTGCGCCTCTTTGAGTTTCTCCAAGCACTCCGGGCATGTTTTGGCGTCTATCATGCGTGTATTCTATCACCAATCACAAGTTTTCACGGCCGGCGTATTTGTGTGATTGATGGACGCTATCGTGCTCGTTATGGCAACACCCAATTGACATTTCCAGCTGGCTCCGATATGCTCGCCCAACAGTATCCCCTATGCCAAAGCGAACGTTCCAACCCAAGAATAAGCACAAACTGCGCGTTCACGGATTCCGTAAGCGCATGCAGACCAAGAACGGCCGGACGGTGTTGAAACGCCGCCGCCTGAAGGGTCGAGCCAAGCTGACCGTATAAGAAAACATGCCGTGCGCATGTTTTTCTTGTATCATGGCTCCATGCTACCCGCCGAGTATCGCCTCAAGAAGGAAGAGGAGATCAAGACCCTGTTCAAGAAGGGTCGAGGGGTTTTTGATAGGTTCGTTGGCGTGAAAATGAAAAAAAACGGGCTCCCCAACAGCCGGTTCGTTGTGGTGGTTGGGGTCAAAGTCCACAAACGCGCCATTCGCCGCAACCGAATCCGCCGCCAAATCCGCTCCGTGCTCTTTGAGCACCTTAGCCACATCACCTCCGGGTTTGACGTGGGAGTGATCGCTCTGCCTTCCATCACCACCGCGACCTTTGAGGAGGTACAGATCTCCACCCTCTCGGCGCTCAAGCGCGCCCGACTCCTCTCTGCCACCCCTCCCAGGCTATGACCCTCCACGATCTGCCCATCTACGCCCGCTATCCCGCCCTCCAACTCATCCGCCTCTATCAAAAAACCCTCTCCTTCGACCATGGCCCACTGCGCGGCCTCTTCCCCCACGGCTACTGTCGCTTCCACCCCACCTGTTCCGAGTACGGCTACCAAGCGATCGCCCGCTACGGCCTCTTGCGCGGAGGGGTGAAGGCCATATGGCGCATTCTCCGTTGCAATCCGTTCCATGCATGTGGCCACGACCCCGTCTAGTGGGTCGTTTGTTTTTTCTCCACATCTTGTCCACAGGGCTGTCCACTTTTTCTGTAGACAAGTGGGGTTGTGGATAAACATTGACCCTTGTGGATATGTGATATGATGCGCTTCACGACGAGGTTCTCCCACTCGTATCACTCCTTCTCCCAAACAAAACTATGGACACGCAGGAGCTGTGGCGCACAGCCCTCGGAGAGCTTGAGTTACAGCTTTCCAAGGCCAACTTCACGACATGGTTCAAGGATACGTTCATCAGCGAGATCAAGAACGACCGGATCGTGATTGCGGTTCCAAACAATTTCACCAAAACGTGGTTGGAGAACAAGTATCACCGAGACATTTTGAAATCAATTCAGCGCGCCACCAGCAATGCCGTCCGTGAGGTGGCCTACAAGGTAGAGGTGCGCGGCACGGTTTCGGTGGCACAGGCCGTGCCCGTGCAAGAAGTGCCATCGTTTGAGCCCCTTCACTACCACGTCCACTCGGCGCATGCGGATGGATACTCGGGCGACTCACTCAACCCGCGCTACACGTTTTCCCAATACATCGTGGGGAAGCAAAATGAATTCGCTCATGCCGCCGCTCTCGCCGTACCAAAGCACCTGGGCAGCACCTACAACCCGCTCTTTATTTATGGGGGCGTTGGCCTTGGGAAAACCCACCTTTTACAGGCCATTGGGCATGAGGTTTTGCGCCAGCACCCGGGTCGCCGCGTGCTCTACGTAACCAGCGAGAAGTTCACCAACGACTTCATCAACGCCGTCCGGACGGGGCGGGGGAAGGAGTTTAAGGACATCTACCGCACGGTGGACGTGCTGATTTTGGACGATATCCAGTTCTTTAGCGGCAAGGTAGAGACTCAGGAAGAGTTCTTTCACACCTTCAATGCTCTGCACCAGGCCAACCGGCAGATTGTGCTCTCCGCCGACCGGCCACCCAAGTCCATCACCGCCCTGGAGGGTCGCCTCCTGTCGCGCTTCCAGCAAGGCATGACGGCCGACATCAGCAGCCCGGACTTTGAGACACGCGTGGCCATTTTAGAAGCCAAGTGTCGCGAGCGCGGCTGGAACATGGCCATGGAGCTTGTGCACTACATGGCCGATCACATCCAATCCAATGTACGGGAACTAGAAGGTGCCCTTAACAAAGTGATTGCCTACCACCAACTCAAGAACCAGGTCCCTACGCTGGAGTCCTTGGAGCCGATCGTGCAGACCTTCAAACCCGTCGACACCATCAAGTCGGTCACGCCCCGAGAGCTCATGAGCGCGGTCGCCCAGTACTTCGACATCTCCTTAGATGACATGGTGGGCAAGAGCCGAGAAAAACGCCTCGCCTTCCCGCGCCAAATTGCCATGTTCCTTCTGCGTGAGGAGATGACCTATTCCTATCCCTCCATCGGCCACGAACTTGGTGGGCGCGATCACACCACCGCCATGCATGCCTACTCTAAAATAAAGACACGTGTGGACGCCGACCAAAAACTCAAACACGACTTGGAGATCATCCGCCAACGACTGTACACAACGTAGTTGGTGTGGGGAGTGGATAACCCCGTGGACAACCCTGTGGGCTTCCCTGTGCTCCGCCTCGGGAAGCGCTGGGGATGGTCACAAGCCCCATGAACCATGGACAATAACCCCACAGCCAGCCCTCCCTTCCACCCCCACAGCCTGTGCATCAATAAGCCACGCCACCAAACACTCAAACCCACTTATCCCCTCCGTCCACAGCCCTACTAGTACTACTTGATCTATCTAAATCGTAAAACAGGCCCCATGAAGTTCTCGTGCACGCAGGATAACCTTGGGAGGGGGTTAAGCGCCGTTAGTCATCTTTCCAGTAAGCAAGTAAACTTACCGGTGCTACAAAACGTTCACATTAACGCCGACCAGGGAGGGATTGTTTTGTCTACCACCAACTTAGAGATTGCGATACGAACGACCGTAAGGGGAAAGATTGATGTCCCGGGCGAGTTTACGGTTCCGGCGAAGCTCCTGCATGACTTTGTAGGGCTCCTCTCGGGTGATCGGGTGGACGTGGAGCGCGTGGGGGAAACGCTGCACCTTGCCTGTGGCGACACCACAACGAGCATGAACGGGATTGATGCCGCCGAGTTTCCACTGATTCCGCGCGTGGAGACCAAGCAAAACATTTCCGTCCCGGGCCAGGCGCTGCGAGAGGCGCTGTCGCAAGTGATGTTTGCAGTTTCAACAAGCGAGGCACGGCCAGAGCTCTCGGGGGTACTCATGAAGTTTCAAGGAAGTGATCTTGTCTTGGCCGCCACGGACAGTTATCGCCTCTCCGAGCGCACGGTGCCATTGAAGGCAAAGGCCGAGGCCAAACAGATTATTTTACCTACCCAGACGGCACAAGAACTTCACCGTGTTCTCTCGGTGTACAAAGACGATCCGGACGTGGAGGATGTGCTTGAGATTCGCCTCTCCGAGGCGCAGGTCGTGTTTGCCCACGGCACCGTGGAGCTCACCACACGCACCATTGATGGCACCTACCCCGACTATGTGCAGATTATCCCCACTGAGTTTGCCACCGAGGCCGTGGTTGGTCGCGACGAAGTGTTGAAGGCCGTCAAAACGGCGAGTTTGTTCTCGCGCCCGGGAGTGTTTGATGTGGTGCTGACCATTGACGAGGGGCAAAAGAAACTCTCCGCAAAAGCGACCGATGCCACGCGTGGAGAGAATACGGCCGGCTGCGAAGCAGACGTGCGTGGGAAGAAC
>CAZWSS010000010.1:9407-15976 GCA_964636795.1 uncultured Gammaproteobacteria bacterium | reverse complement strand
ACTGGAGCCGCATCTCTCGGGGTGCGGTTTCAGTTTGGTATCATGGTGTCGGAGAGTAAATCTGCAAGGCCTGCGGCTACGGCTTCGGGCGGTTGAAATCTAGGCGCGTAGAACCGGTTGGAATCGCTCGAGAGATCCTCAAGAGCGAGTGTGCCATCTGCCTGCCTAAAAAATGAATAACTTGGTGCGAAGAGCTATGGGGAAAGACCCCGAATTCGATACAGCCCGAAGAGTATTCAACGGGCAGTGGCGTGGACGGCTCCTTGCACAATGGTTGAACCTCGACCGCCGCCGCCACTACGGCGTTCTCAACCGGAACGGCTCCAAGCGCAACCTCAACCTGAACTGGAACGACGAGTCCAACGAGTGGAGTGAGCAATGCGTGTTCGGGGGCTTCCGCAAGTCCTTCATTCTCCCGCCCGCGCGGGAGTTTTCTGTCGGAGATCCTTCATCCAGCCGCCGATCATTCTTCCCACCTCTCCAAGCGGAGCGGAGATGGAGGCGTATGTGTCGTGGTCGAGTTTCTCCATCTCCCACATCAACCGAAGAAAAAACTTTATGGCATCCAGCTTGACGTTTGCTTTCTGCAGGATGGATAATTTCTGCTCACGCACGGTATAGGCGGCGAGTAAGGTGGTTTCGATGGTGTCGGTAAACAAGAGGTCGATCTTGGCGCCGAGGGTGTAGCGGGAGAGCCGCGGGAGATTGGGGAGATGCGTGTGCCAAAGTTTGTAAGCATCGGTCAGTTTATGCAACGCGGGGACATCGCTTCGAATAGGGTCGGGGGGGGGGGGCGCCAAAGGGTTTGCTTGGAGCATAGGTTTGAAGAGGTGGTTTCGGTTGAAAATCTGCTGGCGGCTTGGCGAGAGTTTGTCTGTGGCAAATCTGCAAAGCCGGACGTGCAGCGGTTTGAACGGGACTTGATGGACAACATACTGTTGCTCCACGGGGAGCTGCGATCCAAAACTTATCGCCATGGGGCATACTACAGCTTTTTCATCTCTGATCCAAAGTTGAGGCACATTCACAAGGCGTCCGTCCGGGACCGGCTCGTACACCATGCCGTACATCGGGTGCTCTCTCCGTTTTTTGACCGCACATTCATTGCCGACTCGTTTTCCTGTCGCCGTGACAAGGGGACGCATAAGGCCATGGATCGCTTCCGCAGCATGGCCTATCAAGTCAGCCGCAATCACATGCGGACGTGTTGGGTGCTCAAACTCGACGTCAAGCAGTTCTTTGCAAGCATTGATCAAGAGGTCTTGATGCAGATTCTGCGCCGCTCCATTCGCGACAAGGATGTACTCTGGCTGCTCGACCGGATCGTTTCGAGCTTCTCCTCCGGGAATCCGGGAGTCGGGCTCCCGCTTGGCAACCTCACCTCGCAGTTGCTCGTTAACGTGTACATGAATGTTTTTGATCAGTTTGTGCGCCACCGACTCAAAGGAAGGCACTATCTTCGCTATGCGGATGACTGCGCTCTGCTCTCCCACGATCGCCCGTGGCTCATGGCACAACTGCCGATGATGCGGACATTTCTGCGCGAGAAGCTGCATCTCGATCTTCACCCGGACAAAACGATGATCCAGACGTTTGCATCCGGCGTCGATTTCCTCGGATGGGTGCACTTCCCGGATCACAGGATTCTCCGATCTACGAGCCGTGAGCGAATGCGGGAGAGATTACACGATCATCCGACCATCGAAACCTTTTCTTCTTACCTTGGATTGCTCTCGCACGGGAATGCTCACGGCATTCTTCAGACGGTTACCAATGATTACTGGATGCTGGCAGATGAGACGCCCTAGAGGGTGTCTTGTTTTGTCAGAGCGCCATCCCGATGTGGACGTAACATCCCACTTCGCTCTGCGAGCTACGAGGGGACAAGTGCAACGTCCCTACGTGCTCGCCTCTCTGCTATACTTGCCTCACTATGACCAACGCGTGGCTGGTAGTTCGCAAGTGGACGGCTCGCATGCTTGAGGGCTCTCTGTTGAGCGCGGGCTCTGTTGCGGTGTTGCTCGTGCTGCTCCCCCTCGCGGTGGCGCCGGGCTTCACAAATATCTATGGCCCCATCAAACAAGGGCTGCTCTTGGTGCTTGCGGGCATTGCGCTGTTCTCTTGGGTCGCACACATCTACCGCTCGCGGTCATTTCACTATCGAACAGCTTGGATGCTGTGGCTGCCCATCGCGCTGTTGATCACGGTCGTGATCTCGGCCTTTGCCTCCTCCGCCGGTTACGCCTCATGGATCGGATCAGGTGGGCAAGGATATCTGGGCGTTTTCCCATTCTTGGCAGCGTTGGTGATCTACGGCCTCGCGCTTTATGCAGGAGAAAATGTGCAACACCTTCGGCTCTACACATTTTCGTTGCTCCTTGGTACCGCCTTGGCGCTCGGCTGTGGACTTTATGAATGGTTGGGCGGTTCATGGTTGATGGGGAAGGCAAGCTTTGTTGGCTTCAGCCCCACGGGCACCTTTGAGTCACTCACGATCTTGGGCGCCATGGCATCGTTGCTCGCGCTCGGGGTCTTTGCCACATCGGATCACTCCACGACCGACACGTGGATGCCATCAAAAAAATGGGCATGGGCGTTTGGGGTCGTCGGGACCATTACGGTCGTTCTCACCGCGGTGTTGATGGCCGTAGCCGACACATGGCCGACGCAGATCACCCTGCTGATCGGCTCGGGCATATTCGTAGCCCTTGGTCTCTTTGACCCACGTCGTTTCAAAAAGTCCTCCCGCGTCTTGGCGCCCATGCTCGCCTTTGCTTTTGCCCTCGCCCTCCTCATCGCACCTCTTCCGTGGGCGAATCGCATCCCTACCGAGGCGCATCTTGGCTTTGGACAAAGTTGGCATATTGGTGTGGAGACGCTCAAGACCGATGGCGCTTTTGGCTCTGGTCCCGGCACGTTCACCCAAGACTTTACGCGTTTCAAGACCGAGGCCATCAACGCCACACCGTTTTGGTCAGTGACGTTTGACCGCGCCTCTTCCCATTTTCTTACCCTGTTTGCTACATGGGGATTGGTGCCAACGCTCCTCTACACCGCCTTCATTCTTTGGATCGCCTGGGAGTGTTTCTGCGCGCTGGTTGTAAAGCGCGATCGAGAAGATTGGCAGACCGTGGCGGTGCTTGGGAGTGTGTGGATCGGACTCGTGGCAGCGCAAGCGGTGTATGTATTTGATGTGGGGCTCAATGTAGCGTTCTGGCTCGTCACCGGACTGCTCTTGGCGCGCTTGGCGCGCTCTCATCGGTTGGTGATGTGGCTGGCGCATGGGAGGGGAGCATTGACGACGGCGCTGGGATTCGTCGCTACGGGTGCATTGGCGATTTTTGCCCTGTTGATTTCGATGCAATGGGTCGTGGGGGAGTCGCTGATTGCGCGCGCTGGCACCATCGAAGCAAATGGTCTTGAGTCCGACGGGCAGCGATTGACGTTGATCGGGAGAGCGGCGCGACTCAATGCGTGGCATGCCGGCTATGCACGGGCGCTTGCCCTGGCGCATCTTCAATATGTGGATGGATTGTCCGCGGCCGATCCGATAGACACCGAGGCCATCAACCACTCGGCACAGTCGGCGCATGCATTCGCTGTGCGCGCGATGGCACTCAATCCGTTTGATGCGCGAAGTGCGCGCGTGCTCGGACAAGTCCGCCTTGCCCTGGCGCCGCTGGCCTCGGGCATGGATGTGCAAGCGCTGGACGCTTATCGTGGCGCTCGTGACTTGGATTCCGCCTCGCCCGCGAGTTGGACAGATCTTTCCCGCGTATTGTTGACCGTGTCGGACAATGCTTCACGGGCCCTGCAAGGCAATAATCAAAGAGAGGAAGTTGTCGGCACCTTGTTGGATGAGGCCGAGCAGGCGGCCAACAAGGCGATCGAGTTGCGACGGTCGGCGGCAGCGCTCTACACACGAGCGCTCGTGCTGGATCGGCAAGGGAAGTTGACCGAGGCGATTGATGGGTTGGAAGTGTTGGCGGTGGCATCTCCCCAGGATGCGGTGTTGCGGTTTGAGATTGGGGTGCTGCAGTTGCGCCAGGGGCACAAGGGTCGGTCGCGGCAGGCGTTTGAGCGCGCGCTCGAGATTGCTCCAACGTATGCCAACGCCAAGTGGTACCTGGCGGCGCTCTACGAGGAGTCGGGAGATGTGGATGATGCTATCCGGCAGTTGGAGGATTTGTTGATTTTGAATCCGGATGATGGTCAGGTGAAGGCGCGGCTGGAGTTGTTGAAGACGGCGCAGACCGATGCGGTGAAGGCGGAGGAGGTAGAGCCGTTGCCTTGATGGTAGAGACGCGATTAATCGCGTCTCTACGGTCTTACAAGAATAATCCGGCCGCCTCCCCGTTGCGGGAAGCGGCCGGTTTTTCACAGATGAGGGTTGGACTCGCGTCGGAGCGTCTGCCCCACGCATCGAGGCGCGCGCGTGGCGAGCGGCAACCAGACCGTGAGCGTCCCTTCCTCGGACGCATCGATCTCGGGCCCGATTTCCGTTTCGGCGCAGGCGGGGAGGATCACGGTGCATCGGTCTTCCCTCACCACCGTGCGGGGCGCAGGGGAATCTTCCACCCTTCCCGGTATGGAGAAGAGCCCTTGATCCGCACCCGACCAGGTCACCTGGTCGAACGCACAGCTCGCTCGCAGAAATGTCACCTCCAGTTTCCCGGCCTGGTGGACGTTGGGGGCCCGACGCTCCGATCGGATGCTGATATGGGGCACGGCGCTCCTCCAGTAGAGGAAGTAATGTCCCAACTTCAGCGCGATGTCGGGCGCGCCCACGCGGATGTCGGCCGGAATCAGGATCTCCGGCGACGTGGTGGTAAAACGCACACCCACGCGCGCCTTCTCTTCCACCACCTCTGCACTCGTGACCTCGAAGTGGTGACGCCGCGGCGCCAGGAACGCCTCGATGGCTTCGCTAGCGACCGCACTCCCCCAGACACTCGTTCCCTCCACGGCGAAGGGAACGCTCTGGCTCCGCTCGGTGACCACCAGGGACTGTTTCTCCAAGTCCCATGACACCACGGGGTGACGGAACCCTGTGACTGCCACCGCGAAGCCGAACTTCTTCCCCGACGGTGCTCCTTCTGCTCGCGCCCACACGGTCTGCTCTCCGATCGTGAATGTGGCGCTCCACAGCTCCACAAGTCCGGGGACTCGCTGAAGGGGTATGCCCAGGATGAGGGCACCCCCGCTCTGCATGATGAAGACCTTCTCCTGGTCTCCCCAGCAGAACTTCCGGTTGAGTGGGATCACCACTCGGCCGCTGGTAGCGTAGAGCCCTGGCTTCACCTTGAGGGTGCCCTCGCAGGTGACCTCGCGGTTGTCCGGCAGCCCGCCCGGGCAGCCGGAGAGCGTGTAGGCGTAGACAGCGGGGCACTCGTCGAAGAGGTCGTCCACCCCGTCGAAGTCGCGGTCGTACCGATACGAGTCTTCCGCGCGCACGACCTGTGCTGCACAGAGCACAGTCAGGATTGCAACGAGCTTCTTCATGACTCCTCCTTCCCTCGCACGGTGGTGCGATGGATAGGGGACGATAGCAGAATAAATCGGGAAAGGTCAATACCAAATAACCAATGGCCAATCTCCAATAATCAATGCAAACGCAAATCGCTAACCTCTGACCTTTGCATTAGAATTGGCTATTGGATATTGATTATTGGCCATTTGCTATACTAGCTTCACTATGCTCTCTGTTGGAATCGTGGGCCTGCCGAATGTGGGTAAATCAACGCTGTTCCGGACGCTCACCAAGAAACAGGTGGACTGCGCCAACTTTCCGTTTTGCACCATCGAGCCCAATGTGGGCGTGGTGGAGGTACCAGACGCACGGCTGGAGCCGCTCGCGCGCGTGGTCAAAACGAAGAAGATCGTGGGGGCCGCCATCGAGTTCGTGGATATCGCCGGGCTTGTTCGTGATGCGCACAAGGGTGAGGGGCTTGGCAACAAGTTTCTGGCCAACATCCGAGAGGTGGATGCCATTTGTCATGTGGTGCGATCGTTTGTCAACGACAACGTCATCCACGTAGAGGGAAAGGTGGATCCTGTCCGCGACGTGGAGATCATTGAACTGGAGTTGGCCATGGCCGACGTGGCGCAGCTGGAGAAGCAAATCGATCGGTTGAAGACCACCATGAAGGGTGGGGCGACCAAGGAGCAGAAGCAACAGTTAGCGCTCATGGAGCGTGTCTTTGAGGTGCTGGGCAAAGGATTCATGGCGAGCGCGCTTGAGTATTCGGACGACGAACGGGCGGTGCTCAAGGGGCTGCGGTTGCTCACAGCCAAGCCGGTGATCTACGTGGTCAATGTCAGTGAACAAGATGCGGCGGATGCAAACTGGAAGTCACCGTTGGGTGAAGGTCGACGCGCCATCCCCATCTCCATTAAGCTCGAATCTGATCTCGTTGATCTCCCTGTTGAGGAACAAAAAGAATATCTTGACGCCATGGGACTCAAGCAAACGGCGCTTGATCGGCTGATTCACATGGGGTTTGAAGTGCTTGACCTCATCACCTTCTTCACGGCGGGCGCGATCCAGGCGCGCGCGTGGCCCCTAACCC
>CAZWSS010000010.1:0-9397 GCA_964636795.1 uncultured Gammaproteobacteria bacterium | reverse complement strand
CGCGCTCGGCCGCGTGGGCGCGCGCGAGGCGGGCAAAGAGCGGATTGAGGGAAAGGAGTACGAGGTGCAAGACGGAGACGTTTGTTATTTTAGAGTGGGAGCGTAGGCAAATATCCAATGATCAATAACCAATATCCAATTCAAATGCAAATCAACAATACACAGACCTTTGCCTTAGCATTGGTTGTTGGATATTGGCCATTAGCCATTTGACCATGCTTGCCTACTTCATCCTCGGCTCCCATTGTCACATCGCGCGCGCGGAACTCGCGGCGGTGGTTGAGTTGGGGGCGGTGACGGTGGATGCTGATGATGTGGTGGTGGCCGAGGTGGAGCAACCAAACTTGTCGGCGATTCAGGCGCGTACGGGCGGCCTCATCAAGACGGGGTTCATTCATGCCACGGCGAAAGATCAAAAAGAACTTGTTGATGTTCTCGCCGCGCTTATCCACACGTTGCGTCCGAGCACGGACAAGGTGCGATTTGGGGTGAGCGTGTACACGGGCGGTTCTAAGGGCAAGATGGCGGCGCTGCGCAGCCAGGCGGAGCGTATTGGGTTGCAAGTGAAGGGCACCATCAAGGGTGATCGTGGCGCGCGGTTGGTGACATCGAAAGTCCCGGTCCTCTCCTCGGTGATTGTAAGAAAGCAACGGCTGCTTGATGATGGTATCGAGTTCTGCCTGTTTCCCAGGGAAAACGACATCCTCGTTGGCGTCACGGAAACGGTGCAGGATTTTGAAGAGTGGGGTGCGCGCGACTACGGTCGGCCGGCACGCGATGCAGTGCGTGGCATGTTGCCGCCCAAGTTAGCGCGCATGATGGTGAATCTGGCCGAGGGCGATCCGGCGGTGCACACGCTGCTCGATCCGTTCTGTGGCGTGGGCACGGTGCTCACGGAGGCCGTTGATCTCGGATTTACAAAGGTGATCGGATCCGATGTGGATGAAGCAGCGGTGGAGGCCACGCGCAAGAACATGGCCTGGGAGGCGGCACGGAAGGGGATCGAAATCGCTCCGCAGCTCATCAAGGCGCGCGCCGAATCGCTCAACACGTTCTTGGCGCCTGCGTCGGTGGATCGGCTTGTGAGCGAATTTGATCTTGGGCCGCCGTGTACGGGGGAGGAGGCGCGGGAGGAGCTTGAAAAGCGTTTGGAAAAGCTCACGGAGATGTACACGGAGGCGCTGCGGTCGTTGCAAAGTGTGATGAGCCCGGGTGCGATCGCCGTCATTGCTGTGCCGGCCTATGTCTTGGACGACGGCTCCATTGTCGGCACTCGTATCGTGGAGCGTGCATCGCTGTTTGGGTTTTCGGTCGTGCCATGGAAGGCGGGTGAGGCAACGCCTTCGGGCGCTCTCCGCTATGGCCGCAAGGGGCAGTTTGTGTGGCGAGATATTTATCGGTTGATCAAGAAATAGACCTGACCACGAATCCACGGTGCTTTACGGCCGCAACTTTTTTTGATAGTGTTTCGCCATGCTCCAAACGATTTACGAGAATATTTTTCGGGCGGTTTTTCCGCACAAGGACGCAGCATCTGTGAAGCGGGAGTACCAACTACCGGATTCGATCAATGTCTCTCTTCGTCTCACGCCTGACGGCTGGTTTTCCGTGACTATGCCCGACCACCCGGGGCTTGTCACTCAAGCCAATAGCCACCAGGGTTTGTTGGAAATGGTCAATGATGCGATCCTCACGTACTACGATGTGCCACGGACGAAGGCGAATGTGGTTTACGATCGTCTTGATGTTGGGGATACCGTCGTCCAATACCGTGGGCGACTTCAAACCAAACAGGCCTAGTGTGGGCGAGCTCAATTTCAGCACAAAGCAATGCCTCCGAGCCCTCGAGCGGCTCGGTTTCCGTTTTGGTAACAAACGACGTGGGCGTCACGACAAACTCTATCCTTCGCAACGCATCGCCGATACTCTGACGGGTTTCCAACCTAGGTTTATCATGGTGCCACGCCATCGAACGCTCCATTGTCAAGCGGAAATTGTTTCCGAGCTACGCAAGATGGGCGGCGATTTGCTGGTAGAGCAGTTTAAGGAAGCTCTCTAACATCCCGTTGACACGATGTTCTTCCTGGGGCGGGATCTGATCCCAGAAATGTAGGTTGATCAAGAAGTAGGGGTGTTGCACCTGTCCCTCATAGCTCGCAGAGCGAAGTGGGAGGCAACGCCCACTGCGGCGATGGTGCTATGAAAACTTTTCGACGCCGGAGAGGCGTCGATGGAGAAGAGGGGGCGCCGTAGTGGGTCAGACGATGTCGCCGACGATGCCACCAACGATACCCACGAAGAGAATCGTCACGAACAACAGTGGCCACCACGGGAATCCGATGATGCCCAGGATGATAGGGAGCAGGATCCAGCACCCTGCCCAGATGCCCATGAGCCACTTTCCGATGTACACGAGTTGCGGGTTTTCCACGCAGTCGAAGAACCAGTAGTTCCGGGTGAGTGGCAGCAGTGCCAGTACGACCGGTGCCATGATATGGAACACGATGTGAGGGGACATGAAAACCTCCTGCGCCCAACCTAAATTAAAACAGCGCGCCCGTCAATGCGCTGCCGATATCGTGAATCACTATGTTTCACGTTTTCAGTGGCCGCTGAAAGTATGAAACATGCACTCGCTTCATGCTAGCCGAGATTGCTTCGCTCCGCTCGCAATGACAGCAGGAGTGTGGGGACAGGTGTAATGTCTCTACAGTTCCCTCCACTGGGTGCATAAGCTCAGATACATCCTAGACTCCTCGGAGGATTGAGGAGTCCAGAATAGGGTGGGCGGATACTTGCGCAGGGGTCAGGTCTTTACTTTTGACATTTTGATAGAGAGAGTTTGACTAGGATGCTCGTAAAATAATAGGAATCTTTAACACGATAGCACTCGGTGACACTCCAAACCGCACTTTGCTCCATTTCGATTGGCCTATTAAGCACCGCATTATTAACGAATGTCAAAAGTAAAGACCTGACCCCAATATGACCAATAATAACTTTTCGACGCCGGAGAGGCGTCGATGAGGAAGGGAGTGCGGGACCATCAGACGGTGCCGCTGTGGCTGTCGTCGATTTCGCCGATGATGTCGCCGAGGATTCCGCCTACGGCACCCGCAATGAAGATCGTCAAATACAGAAGGCCCCAGAGAGGCAGATGGCAGAAGCCAGCCACTGCGGGTGCCAGCACGAGGCCAGCGAACCACAGCTTGATCAGGTGTCTCCCAATGATTTCGCTCCGTGGCCTGGTGGGATCCATGTAGAACCATCGTGTCTGCGTGAACGTCAGTCCTGCGAACACGATCGGAATCAGAATGTGTGCAACATACATGCCCGCAACCTTCTAGAGATTGCATTATATCACTCAGAGCTTGTTGATGCGACATCTAAAGAAGTTCCCTAGCGCTCCGTTGACATCGGGTTCCCTCTGGGCTAGAGTGCCGGTGACTTGAGGCCACGGACCCAAAGTCCATAATCTTATTCTAAGATTTCCCGCAGAATCAACCCTGTGGGACGCCTATGACCTACGAATTGCTCTACATAATTCCCGCGACCAAGACGGAGGGGGAGGTGGCGGCGGTGAAGGAGGAAATCTCCGGCCTGATCAAAAGTCGCAGCGAGTCCATCCTGCGCGACGAGGCGCTGGGAAAGAAAAAGTTGGCACACGGCATCCATGGCGTTCGCTACGGCTACTATGTGCTGGTGTGTTTTGCGGCTGAACCTTCGGCCGTGCAGGCGCTCGACACCGAACTGCGCCACAATACCAACGTGGCGCGTCACCTGCTCGCCAAGGCCATCTCGGGAGCCGAGACACGCGAGGTGAAGCTCACGGAGTATGAAGTGCCGGACATGGCGCGACGCAAGCCCATGAGTAAGCGCCTCGACGGCAAGCCACCTACAGCCATGCCTCGTGCATCGGCACCCAAGGAAGTTATGAGCGACGAGCAGCTCACCAAGAAGCTCGATGAGATTCTTGAAACCAACCCCGAGACCCTATGATGTCTCTCAACCGCGTTCAGTTGATCGGCAACCTGACGCGCGACCCTGAGTTGCGCACCACCGCGTCCGGGCAATCGGTTGCCAACTTTGGCGTGGCCACCAACCGTCAGTACAAAGATGCCAACGGTCAGAAGCAAGACCAGGCCGAGTTCCACAACATTGTGGCCTGGGGCAAGCTCGCCGACATTTGCTCGCAGTACCTCACCAAGGGTCGCCAAGTGTTCGTGGAAGGTCGCCTGCAAACGCGCGACTGGGAGGCGCAAGACGGTTCCAAGCGTCGCACCACCGAGGTGATTGCGGAGAATATGATCATGTTGGGTGGCCCAGGAGGTCGAGGAGGCGGTGCCTCGCAAGCCGCTGATCACACCGCATTTGATAGCGCGCCATCCGTTCCCACGCAGCCGGCGCCCGTGCCGCCCGCTCCCGACGAAATTCAAGTGGAAGATATTCCGTTCTAGTATGCAACCCCAAGCATCCCAACCAAATAAGAAAGCCGCGCGCAAAGCGTTTGCCTGTCCCGAAGCCGAGAAAATTGACTACAAGGACACGGCCCTGTTGCGCCGCTTTGTCTCCAGCTACGGAAAGATTGTGCCGCGTCGCCGCTCGGGCGTGAGTGCCAAGCAGCAGCGCGCCATTGCCACCGCCATCAAGCGCGCCCGCTTCATGGCCCTGTTGCCATTTGAGAACAAGTAACCCCGCGACGCGGGGTTTTTCTCACCCGAGGTATGAACACCAAGGAGAAAATCGAGCTACGCACACGCGCGAATCGAGCTGCCCGCTCATTCTTTGAGGCGCGCGGATATGCGGAAGTGGAAACGCCGCGCTTTGTGCTCTCGCCAGACATAGAACCGACGCTCTCACATCTAGAAACGTCGGTCACGGATCTTGCGGGGAGGACGTATCAAGGGGCGCTCATCACCAGCCCCGAGTACGCGCTCAAAAAGATCGTCTCGCCGGAGACGCCGCGAATCTTTGAACTGGCGCGCGTGTTCCGCAATCGCGAGCCGCTCGATCAGTTGCATAACCCGGAGTTCACCATGCTTGAATGGTATCGGTTGAGTGCCGGTCTCCACGAGGGCATTCAAGAGACCGCGGAGTTGATTGATGAGGTGGTTCGCGCGGTTTCAGGGGCGAGCGCGGTGCGAGTGGGCGGGACATTCATGTGTGTCAGCCCCGACCGGTGGGAGATTATTGCGGTGGAGGAGCTCTTCTCTCGCCACGCCGGCATTACATCACTTTCCAACCCAACACGAGAGACCTACACACGGGCGCTCAAGACGCATGGGCTGCACTGGGAGGAGACCGACACCATCTCCGACCTTTTCCAGCGCGTATTTCTCACCCTTGTCCAGCCGCACTTGGACGCAGCCGATCACCCAATGATTGTGGCCTACTATCCGCGCCACGAGGCCACACTTGCGCGTATCAACGAACGTGGGTTTGCAGAGCGGTTTGAGGCCTATATTGGCGGGGTCGAACTATGCAATGGCTATGGAGAATTGACGGATCCCGCCGAGCAACGGAAACGATTTGTGGAAGAGCGGCGGGAGCGCAGCCGCTTGGGTAAGACCCTGTTCCCGATTGACGAGGAGTTGCTTAAAGCCCTGCAACGCATTCGTGAACCGCTCTTTGGCAACGCGATCGGGTTCGATCGCGTCCTTATGCTCGCTGCCGATCTTTCCTCCTTGG
Organism: uncultured Gammaproteobacteria bacterium; assembly: GCA_964636795.1. Taxonomy (GTDB): domain Bacteria; phylum Patescibacteriota; class Patescibacteriia; order UBA9934; family UBA11717; genus UBA11717. The sequence goes on along the minus strand of CAZWSS010000010.1, from coordinate 3,709 downwards.
ATGATGTACTCCTTTTCTCCACCCGTCGCCTTTTTCCTCCTTCGGACACGTAACCAATCAGCAGTGGACGTAACATCCCACTTTGCTCTTCGAGCTACGAGGGACAGGTGTAACGTCCCTACATCCACGCCGTATCTGATCTATCTTCTCCTTTCCCCTTATCCTTTTCCTATGGCCAACGTCTCCGAAATCAAGCGCGGTATGGTGATCCGATGGAAGGACGATCTGTGGATCATCTCGAGTTTTCAGCATGTGAGCCCGGGCAAGGGCTCGGCATTTACACGCATCAAGCTCAAGGGCCTTACCTCGGGCAAGAGCGTGGAGAATACTTTCAAGTCCACCGAGACCTTGGATTTTGTGGATGTGCAGCGCAAAGATATGCAGTTTCTCTTTGCCGATGACAACGGCGCGACTTGCATGGACATGGTGTCGTTTGAACAGGTAATGATTGACAACGATGTGATCGGCGATGATCGCCGCTTCCTCAAGGACGGTTTGCGCGTGTCGGTGTCCATGTATGAGGGCAGCGCGGTGGCCATGGAGCTCCCAAAGAAGGTGGAATACACCGTGGCCGAGACCCAGCCGGCGGTCAAAGGCGACACGGCTTCGGGCAACGTGAGCAAGGGCGCTGTTATGGACAATGGCCTGCTGGTGCGCGTCCCAATTTTTATCAAGCAAGGCGAGCGGCTCTTGGTTAACACGGACACCGGCGAGTACAGCGAGCGGGTGAACTAGGGGCAACAAGAACCGTAGGGACGTTGCATGCAACGTCCACTGCGGCATCAAGAAATCCTGCTATTTAGAAGTGGACGTAACATGTTACGTCCCTACCGTCTTATTTCTGCTCTACGTGCTCCTTGACGGTCTTCTCGGTTGCTTGCCAAATTTGCTTCAGGAGTTTGGGGTTTTCGCGGAGGTAATGGCGCGCGTTCTCGCGACCCATGCCCAGCTTTTCCTCCCCAAACACATAGCTGTTTCCGTTCTTGGTGATGGACCCATACTCTACGCCCAGCGTGAGCAGGTCGCCAGCCGACGATATGCCCTCGTTGTACATGATTTCAAACTCACAGGTGCGAAATGGCGCCGCCACTTTGTTCTTGCGCACGGTTACCTTGCACTGGTTGCCCACGATCGTCTCGCCCTGCTTGATCTGCGCCGCGCGACGGATTTCTATTCGCATGGAGGAGTAGAACTTGAGCGCATTGCCTCCCGGCGTGGTCTCGGGGTTGCCAAACATCACTCCAATCTTCATGCGGATTTGGTTGATGAAGATCACCGTGGTCTTGCTCTTGGACACGATGGCTGTGAGCTTCCGCAGCGCCTGGCTCATCAACCGCGCTTGCAGCCCCATGTGCGGCTGCCCCATCTCGCCCTCAATTTCCGCCTTGGGGGTGAGGGCCGCCACCGAGTCCACCACAATCACGTCCACGGCATTGGATCGCACCAGCGTTTCCACAATCTCCAGCGCCTGCTCGCCCGTGTCGGGTTGCGAGATCAAGAGCTCGTCAATGTTGACGCCGATTTTCTTGGCGTAGTCGGGGTCCAGAGCATGCTCCGCGTCCACAAACGCGGCAATGCCGCCCTCCTTCTGCACCTCTGCCACAATGTGCTGGGCAAGCGTGGTTTTGCCCGACGACTCCGGGCCGAAAATCTCAATAATGCGCCCGCGCGGCACGCCGCCAACACCCAGCGCCAGGTCCAAGCTCAAACAGCCCGTGGAGATAGCTTCTATTTGGGTCACCTTTGCTTCACCCAAGCGCATGATGGAGCCATCGCCAAACCGCGATCGAATCTGGGAGAGGGCCTCTTCGGTTGCCTTAAACTTCGCCGCTTTTTCCTCCTGTCGTTCTTTTTGGGCCGTAGCCATACACGTCTAAGTTATGGGGGAGGTCGTTGGCGCATCTTACCCTAAAACGCTCGCTCTCACCACTTTGGAGAACGAGCGCTGACCTGCCTGTCAAGAGGGGGCTGTGTATGGAGCGGACCTATCTCCTCCAAAAACACGCTGCGGCGCACCACGGTGGGCCGGCCATACTTTTTCTTGGCTTCGATTTCAATGATGTTGAGGCCGCGCGAGAGCGTGAGTCGTGTGGAGAAGCGCCCCGTGAGGTCGGTGGGGACGGTTTTGCCGTTTACCGAGATCTGCACCTCTTGTTCGGTTTGCCCAGCTACCTCCACGCTGGTGCCAGTGGTTTGCATATCCTCGAATGGAGCGTCCACCAAGAGCGCGGGGGGCTCGGCCATGCGGTAGAGTTGGGTGCCCATGTAGCCCACAACCAAGATCGCTGCCGCAGCGATGCCTGCGCGCAGAGCCATGGAGCGCCACTCGCGCAACAACCGGGTGCGGATGCGCTGCATGGGGAGGCGCATAGCCGTGTGCACACTTGGGCACGAGCCGCATTCCTCCATATAGCGTGACAAGTAGTAGTCCACGTTGCCATGGAGGGCTTCCACAAACAATCCCAAGAGATGGCGCGTGTAGATTGGGTCGGGGAGATGCTGGTGGCGGTCGGCCTCCAGGGCTTCCAAGTACTTTCGTTGAATCCGCGTTTGCAGCGCGACCATATCGAGCGAGATCCCTTGGCGTTTGCGCAGGGATTTCAAGCTCGCTCCAAGGGTCATGGAACTCAACGGGCGTACCAAGAAGGCCATATTATTCGCGTGAATCGTCCTCGAGTTTATCTTCTGTTTCCTCCTCGTCAGATTCTTGTTCGGACGGGTCACGACTCGTCCCTACGTCTTCTTCCTCGTCGGATTCCTCGTCCTCCTGCGCGGACAGGTCGTCCTCCTTCGCTCTTCGAGCTTCGGCGGACAAGCGACCCGTCCCTACGTCTTCGCCTTCACCATGCACCTCGCTGGGCGAATCGATCAGCACCTCCCGCGGTTTGGCGCCGTCTTGGGGACCGATGGCGCCCCGCTCCTCCAACAAGTCCATGATCCGAGCCGCGCGCGAGTAGCCAATCTTTAACCGGCGCTGCAATAGGGACGTGGATGCCTTACCGGCGGCAATCACCACCTCGGCGGCTTCTTCCAATAGGGGGTCATCGCTCTCGCTGTCGAGCACGGTGGACCCGCCGCGCTGACGCTCCACAATGTCGTAGTTGTAGTCCGGCACGTCTTCGTCTTTGAGGGCGTTGACGACGTTCTTGATCTCGCGATCGGAGAGGTAGGCCCCCTGCAACCGTCGCGCCTTGGAAAGGTGGGGCGCCATCAACAACATGTCGCCGCGGCCGAGCAGCTTCTCCGCACCGGCGTAATCCAAAATCGTCCGTGAATCGGTTTGGGAGGCCACCGCAAAGGCGATGCGCGTGGGGATGTTGGCTTTGATGAGGCCGGTGATGACGTCCACAGACGGTCGTTGCGTAGCCAACACCAAGTGAATGCCAACGGCGCGCGCCATCTGGGCGATGCGCACCACCAGCGCCTCCACTTCGCGCCCGGAGATCGACATGAGATCCGCCAACTCGTCAATCATAAAGACAATGTAGGGCAGCTGCTCCTCATGCTTGCGGTTGTAGCTGGCAATGTCGCGGACTTTGGCTCCCGAAAGCACGTCCAGGCGCCGCTCCATCTCGCGCACCGTCCACTTGAGCGCGTTGATGGCATCTTCCGACTTGGTAATGGGCGGCACCAAGAGGTGGGGGATGCCATTGTACACGGGCAACTCCACGCGCTTGGGATCAACCAAGATCAGTTTGAGGGTGTCGGG
>CAZWSS010000009.1:0-17704 GCA_964636795.1 uncultured Gammaproteobacteria bacterium | reverse complement strand
CGTTCATACTCTCCTTCCTTGTCCCCCCCGTCAGAATCCCACTGATGTTCGTTGATTCGGCAACCCAAGATCCATCAGAGAGAACCTCGATCTTAAACTGGATCGAGCCCAGGTGCCCGATCGCGCTTTGCATGGCACGCACACGAGGATCATCCTCCTCGTGGAACTGCACGCCCAGTTTTCTTAGCACGTTGGCAAGTTGGTAGATGATTGCGGACATACTGATCTCCATGTAGTAAACCTACCCTGAATATACTGTTCACCCTAAATCTGTCAATCCAATCCACCGTGCACAAACCCTACGGCTCCAGGCGATTCATGGTGCGGGGGAATGGGATGGAAGTTCGCACGTGCTTGAGGCCGCAGATCCATGTGACCAAGCGCTCGAGACCGAAACCGAAACCCGAGTGGGGCACCGAACCGTAGCGGCGAAGATCCAAGTACCACTTGAATGGCTCGAGCGGGAGGCCATGCTCCTCGATCTTACGGGTCAGCGTCTCCAGATCGATCTCGCGCTCACTGCCGCCGATCACCTCGCCGTACCCTTCCGGCGCCAATAAGTCCGAGCACAGCACGCGCGACGCATCGCTTGGATCCTGCTTCATATAAAACGCCTTCACCTTTGCCGGGTACTGGGTGACAAAAATCGGCGTGTCAAACTGTGCCATGAGCATGGTCTCGTCGTCGGCGCCCAAGTCGTCATCTTCGGGGATATCGCTCCCGAGCGTCCGCAGCTTGGCCACGACTTCCTTATGATGCAGCCGTGGGAACGGGCCTTTGATCGCTTCGAGCTTGGACACGTCGCGCTCCAGTACCGTGGCAAGCTCGTATCGGCGCTCCTCCAAGACACGCTTCAACAAGTACAGCACCAAGTCCTCCTGAATCTGCATGTTGCCTTGCCAATCCACAAACGCCGCCTCGGCATCCATCATCCAGAATTCGTTCAAGTGACGACGGGTCTTGCTCTTCTCCGCGCGAAACACGGGGCCAAAGTCGTACACTCTTCGATGCCCGTAGATTCCGGCTTCCAAGTAGAGCTGCCCGGATTGCGTCAGGTACGCCGAGCGGCCAAAGTGATCCACTTCGTAGAGCGTGGTGGTTCCCTCGCAGGCGTTGGGAGTGAGAATCGGCGCGTCGAATCGCGTAAAACCGTTGGTGTGCAAGAACTCCATGGTGGCGCGCTCCAAGGTATCGCGCACGCGCATAATCGCCCACTGCTTTGGTGACCGGTGCCATAGATGGCGCTGATCCATGAGAAAGTCCACGCCGTGTTTCTTCGGCGCGATGGGATAATCCACCGAGGCCGAGATCACTTCAAACGCCGAGCCGTGTACCTCCACTCCCGTGGGTGACCGATCGTCCTTTGCCACCGTCCCACGGACACGCACCGACGACTCTTGCGTAGCATGCGTCAGCGCCTCCCAAGCCGCTGCGTCCAGATCCGACGACTGAAACACTGCCTGCACAAAGCCGGTGCCGTCGCGCAATTGTAAAAACGCGATCTTCCCCGAGGAGCGCAGCCCATGCACCCATCCTTCAAGAGTGACGCTCTGGCCGATGTGTTGCGAAAGTTTGTCGATAGTGGTGGTCATACAAGGTGTTGTAAAAAGATGGGCACGCGCAACTCGCGGTCAATGTGGTAGTGCACAAACAGATCGTGCACCTCGGTCAGCGCGTCCAAGAGCGGGTCGAGGCGATGGGTGAGGAGCGCTTCAAACGGCGCGGATGCAAGGAACCGTAACGCGGAGAGGACTTCCTTGTCAATCGGCTGCGCGTCACCAAAGCGAGCGCGCGCGCCGGAAACGCATGTGGCGCAGACCAGACCACCGTGAGCCACCGAGAGGAATGGGTGGCGTACGTCCGTCACCGATATACGACAACGCACACACGCCTCCGTGTGCGGGCCAAAGCCGATCAAGATCAACCACTTGAGCGTCAGCGTACTGTGGATAAAGGAGAGGCGGCGGCGGGAAAGCTCTGGCAACGTTTGAATCCACGCGTAGGCATCCAGCAAAAAGCGGTAGAGGTTAGGGTCGGGTTCGCCGTCTTCCACGGCGCGGACGATCAGCTCATTCAATCCAAGCCCGAGGCCAAACAGCGGCAAGTGCTCGCGGATGCGCGCAAAGTCCGTGCCGCGCTCCACGCCGGCGAGCTTGGGCCACATGCGCCCATAGGCGATCATCACCTGCACCTCCGCAAACGGTTGCATGTGCGCCGCCAGTTTGCTGGTAAACTTCCGCGTGCCCTTGCCCATCACGCGCAACTTGCCGCGTTCACGAGTGTAGAGCGTGTAAAAGCGGTCGTGTTCTTTGTAGTCGCGGCACCCGAGCACCACGGCGTGCAGAAGAGAGGTCATGAGGGACATTTATAAAGACAATGACAATAACAATACAAGGTCAAATATCAAGTCGGCTTGTCTTTTGCATTTGAACTTTACTTTGACTTGTCATTGTCGTTGTTATTGAAAAACTCTTGTACGATCACCATAGCCGCCAAGGCATCATCGTGCCCCGGGCGGTCGGCCTCTTGCGCCAACGCATCGCTCGCCTTGGAGGTCAGGTGCTCGTTGACGAGCGCCACCGGCACGCCAGTCGCCTCGGAGAGCGCCTTGGCAAACGCTTCCGCCCGTTCGCTCATGGACGTCGCCTCCCCGTCTGCCGTGCGCGCCGTACCCACCACGATCTGATCGTATCCATCTTGTTTGACCATCGCCGCCACAAGCGTGACAGGATCTTGACTGCGCAGCTCCACCACATCCAAGGGCACCGCCACCTTCGTGAATGGATCACCCAGCGCAAACCCAAGCCGCTTGGTACCAAAATCCACCCCAAGCACCCGTGTCATACTTCGTCAGGAAACGGAGTCAGCACCTCGGCGCCCGATTCTGTGATCACGATGGTCTGTTCAAAGTGTGCAGCGATAGATCCATCCACCGTGATCGCCGACCAGTCATTGTCGGAGAGCTCCACCTCACCCGTCCCAAGAGTGATCATGGGCTCCAACGCCAGCACCATCCCCGCGTGCAACAGGGGGTTGGCAAATTCTTTTGAAACAAAGTTGGGCACATGCGGATCCTCGTGCACCGCGTGGCCGACTCCATGGCCCACGTAGCTTTTGACGATGCCATAGCCGTGCGGCTCGATCGTCTTCTCGATGGCATGACCAATGGCCTGCAGCGGCACGCCCGCCTTAGCGGCCTTGATGCCGTTTTTGAGCGCCGCCCGCGTAACGTTTATGAGCGACCGCGCCTCACCCGAAACCTCGCCCACCCCCACCGTCATGGCCATGTCCGTGCACAGCTCCTTGTACCAACACCCAATGTCAAAGCCCACCACATCGCCTTCGCGCAGCTCAATGTCGCGATTGCCCGGACCATGTACCACCTCTTCATTGCGCGAAATGCACACGGTAGACGGAAACGGTGTGGGGCCGCCCGCGCGGTAGCCCAAGAACGACGGCGTGGCTCCGCGGCTGCGGATGGCCTTCTCGGCGATGGCGTCCAATGCCTGCATGGTCACGCCCGGTTTGACGGCCTTGATGGTCTCGCCAAGTGCCGCAGACAAAATCAATCCTCCCTCACGGAGGATCTCAATCTCTTCTCTCGTCTTTTGCATGGCCATACTAAGCGGGAATCAACGCGCGCACCGATTGATACACGTCGTCTATGGATCCGGTCGCATCCACGCGCTCCACACGCAACCCCCTCTCTTGCATGCGCGCAATCATGGGTTCGGTCCACTCGTGGTAGAGCGTGAGTCGGCGGCGGATAGCGGCTTCGGTTTCATCGTCACGCTGCGAAAGCGACGCACCATCAAAATCGCAAACGCCTTCCTTCTGCGGCGGGTTGGTGCGCATATTCCAAATGTGTCCCTCGGGACATTGAAAACGTCCACCCAAGCGCTCCACACCAACATCATCGGAGATGTCCAACACAATCACCACGTCCGGCACAAGGTTGGGTTGGAGGATCTCCAGCTGGTCGAGGTTGCGCGGGTAGCTGTCAATAATCAGCCCGCGCTTGGCGTCGTCGCGTTCAAGGCGGCGATCAAACAGCCCGGCAATAGCCTTGGGGGGCACCATGTTGCCCGGATCAATGATCGCCTTGATCTCCTTCCCAAGCTCCGACCCCGTGGCAATCTCTTCGCGCAACAGTTCGCCAGCGCTCACAAACGGCATGCCAAGCTCGGCCGCCAGCCGCTGCCCCTGTGTCCCCTTCCCCGAACCCTGTGGCCCCACCATCAAAATAATCATACGCATGCTTGGATAACGCGCCCAGCTTATCTGTTTTTGGCGTCAGAGGCAACTCTCCCTCGTTGCTTTGCTCATTCAACCACCCAAGCAATCTATGAGCATTGCCATGCTGAAGGAGTCCTCGATAAGACGCCATGGTCGCCATGGATGCTCCTTGTCTCATCGCCTTGACTACCCTGTGCTTGGTGGTTGTGCGTAGCACCCGATGATCCGGGAAATGCACCCAGCCCAAGAAATCTACACCCGAGGCAAGGGTTGAGATCGACACTTTGTCCGGGTGGAGACGGAGACCAAGCCGCGCGAGGAGAAAATGCTCCACTTGTGGCAGAAGGCACTCCAGCTCGTGCCGATCATCCGACAAGAACACAAAGTCGTCTGCATAGCGCATGTAGTGTTTTATGCCAAGGATGTGTTTGACATATTGGTCAAAAACGTCCATGTACACGTTGGCGAAGAGTTGGGAGGTGAGGTTGCCAAGTGGCAAGCCCACTCCCGTATCGGGGGAGAAGCTGCGCAAGACAATCCCAATCAGTCGCATGATGCGCTTGTTGCCAATGCGGACGTCCAGTGCGTGAAACAGAATGCATTGATCCACCGAGGCGAAGAATTTGCGAATATCGCATTTCAGCACCCACACCGTGCGATGATGGTTCTTGGAGACCCGGCGCGCCATGTCTCGGAACCAATCGAGCGCCTTGTGGATGCCCTTGCCAACCCGACAAGAAAACGAGTCGGCAATGAAGGTGGGGTCGAAACAGGGAGAAAGGACGCGATAAAGCGCGCGATGCACCACTCTATCGCGCACCGTCGCCTTGTGGATCTTGCGTGTCTTGGGATCGTGGACGGTAAACGCAACATAGGCAGAATGCCGATATGTCTCCGCCCGAAGGCGTTCATGCAGCTCGAGGAGATTGTGCATCAGATCTCGTGCAAACGCTTGCACATCCGCCCGAGACCGTTTACCCTTCACAAACTCCTGCCAGGCCTCCAGCAGGTTCTCTACAGAAATAATCTCATCGTAGCTATGGTCAAACAAGATTCTGGGCATAATCATGTGGGCTCTCCCCCCCCCCACGAAGTTATTGCCTATTCTGGAAAGGTTGAAAACGGGCTACAAACTTTGGTTTGAATACTATCAGGTTCTGCCCAAGGCACATCGCTACACGCTCGGCTCACGCATCGACGTTCTCCTCATCAATACTATTGAGGCCATCAGCGCTGCCAGTTTTAGCCCTCGTTCCGCGAAACTGCCGCACGCTCAACTGGCCAGCCGTAAGCTCGACACGGCAAAAGTGCTGCTGTTGATCCTTTGGGAAACAAAGTCGCTGGATGACAAAAAGTTCATTGCCCTCTCCGCCCCGTTGGAGGAGGTGGGAAGAATGCTGGGTGGTTGGCAGGGACAGATCATCAAACAAAACTCTCCGAGCACGGCGCCCGGAGAGAAATGAAGAGGATTGCTGCGGACGAAGACCCAGCGGTTGTCCGGGTTCCAGACGTTGTCGGGGCGGCCGTTGTTGGTGTTGAGCCACCGGTCGTCGCTGTCGTGCTCGACGTTGAACACGTTCAGATCGCCGTTGGAGTCCGTTCTCGTGCAAGAAGCCATCCGAAACACCGTTCCTTGATATCTCTCGGAACTGAATCGTATGTGTGATCTACAATCACCCAGCTCCCCACACCAAGCATCTCCATTTTTGAACTTCACATACGCCCCACTGCACCCAACCGTGATCAGGCACACTCTCAACGCATGGATGCCGGGTTCGGCAGCAAGAAACCATGATCTCTCGCATAGTCGCCTACAACCGATGGGAGTATAGCAAACGAACGCCCCCGCACGGAGTAACCCATGCGGGGGACGAGTTCGAAGAGCCAAGCACCAAAGGCCAAGGGCAGCCAAAGGTGCCAAGCCCAAAGCGTCTACTTGCTGCGGACGAAGACCCAGCGGCTGCCCGGGTACCAGACGAAGCCGGGGCGGCCGTCGTAGGTGGCGAGCCACCGGTCGTCGCTGTCGTGCTCGACGCGGAACACGCACAGAGCGCCGAGGGAGTCCGAGACTGCATCCATGGCCACCATGATCCATTCTCCCTTGGGCTGGTTGGGGTACTGCAGCCGCAGCTGCAGCCCCACCTCCGCGGGGCACCGCGCGAGGCCGTGCGCCTCGGCAGCAGCGTAGAGCTGCGCCGTGGTGTATTCGTCCACTAGTCCCACGTCCACCCCATGGATCACCACCAGCTCGATCTGGGTGAGGGTTGGGGCGAGTGTGATCTTCTTGAGGATCTGGCGCGCCCAGTTCCCGATCTTGTAGCCGCCCGCCTCCAGGACGGCCTCGATCTCCTCGACGGACTTGTAGCCGCCGAGCCGGATCGTCCGCCAGGTGGGGATCTTCGGCCACGGATTCTCCTTGCGGAGAAACCGTTTGAAGGCCGCCAGCCACTGCTGGCCGTTGGCGCCGCCGAGCTTCTCTAACAGATCTGCGATCAATCCGCCCACGTCGGGCAGAGAGACACCGCCGAGCATGTCATGCGACATGGTCAGTCTCCTTGGTTTGCGGCCTGTGCCGCGATTGTTGGTGCCGGCATCCACCATGGACGCCGCGAGGCCTTTCAGCTTCGCTTCAGCGCGTGGTTGATACCAAAAAACAAGCGGATTGTCAACCCAGCTCATAGCTAGGAGCGTTCAACAACTACTCGCCTCACCATTGGAGACAAATCCGTGAGCACCTCATAGGGAATCGTGTCGCAGAGCGTCGCGACGTGAGCGATCGAGTTCTCTCGCGCAGAAATTGAAAATTTGATATTGCCTCTAACTAAAACAGGGCCAAAGCCCTGTTTTTGTCCCTAGATCTGCTCGTAGGCGTAGCTGGTCATCTGCGCCTCAATTTGTTTGACCATGTCCACGATCACCGAGACGATGATGAGGAGCGACGTGCCGCCGATCACCAGGTTCTGCGAACCCGTGATGGGCTGCACCACCGTGGGCAGCACCGCGATCACCGCCAAGAACGTGGCGCCGATCAGGAGAATCTTGTTCATGGTGGAAGCCAGGTAGAGCTCCGTTGGCTTGCCCGGGCGAACGCCCGGAACGAACGCACCTTGTTTTTGTAGGTTCTCCGCCATCTCGTCCGGGCGAAAAATCACGCCCGTGTAAAAGTAGGTGAAGCCAAAGACGAGCACAAAGTAGAGCACCCCGTAGATCCAGTTGTTGGAGAACCAGATGGTGATCTGGTTGGCGACCTCCACCAGCCACGCCGCGCGCGCGTTCACCAAGAACTGCGCGATCATGGTTGGGAAGAGAACAATCGAAATGGCAAAGATGATGGGGATCACGCCCGCCATGGCCACCTTGAGCGGCAACTTGGTGGCCACGCCCGAGGACAAGCGGCCGGCCGCGTGGTGCCGCGCGTAGTTGACCGGTACATTACGCACCGCTTCGTTGATAAGCACCACCACCACGATCATCACCACGGCCATAACCGCGTAGATGGCGAGGTTGATGATTTGGCTTTGATCAAAGGTCACGATCGCTTGCTGGAAGTAGCGCGGGAACGAGGCCACGATTCCCGCCAAGATGATGATGGAGAGTCCGTTGCCCACGCCCTTGGTACTGATGAGCTCGCCGATCCACATCAAGAAGATGGAGCCAGCCGTCATAACCAAGATGGCCATGAAGAGATCAAACCCGGAGAGAATCAAACCGCTGGCCGCCGTGGCGGCCGCCCCGCCGCCCAACCCGCCTTGGGAGATCAGCGCGATGAATCCGTAGGCCTGAACGGCCGCCAATGGCACCGCCACCCAACGCGTGATCTGATTCAACTTGCGCCGCCCATCCTCTCCCGATTCCTTTTGCATCCGCTGCAAGGACGGGATCACCATCGTCAACAACTGAAAGATGATGGAACTGGTGATGTAGGGCGCCACACCGAGTGCCACTACCGAAAAGCTCTCGAGCGTTCCGCCGGAAAAGATGTTGAGGAGGCCCAGGAACTTGTTGCCCGAGAGAATGTTCTCCAAGATGGACGCGTCAATGCCGGGAACCGGCACGTGCGCCAAAAGCCGGAAGAGCACAAGCATCAAGATCACATACCCGATGCTCATGCGCAGCGGGCGGATGGACCAAATCTTTTTGAGGACTTTGAACATACGATCTATTCAATCTTGCCGCCAGCCGCCTCGATCTTTTGCTTGGCCGATGCCGACACGGTGCACCCCTTCACCACAAAGGATTGCGAGGGCTCTCCGTTGCCCAAAATCTTCACGCCATTCTTAGTTTCTTGGATCAGTCCGGCCTTCTTGAGCGCCTTGGGCGTAACGAGCGCGACCTTGAGCCCCTTCAAATCCCCCACGTTCACCGCTTCGGGGGAGGGCTTGTGGCTATGGAAGCCGCGCGTTTTAGGCACACGCAACAAGGTCTGGCGCAGCCCTTTCTCGAGCAATCCGCCGCTGCCGCCCGCACGAGCGCGCTGCCCTTTTACGCCGCGCGCCGAGGTCTTTCCTTTTCCACTTCCAAGACCGCGTCCAACGCGCTTGGAGGTCTTCCGCGATCCCTGCGCGGGTTGAATGGTGTGCAATGCAAGTGACATATTATGCGGTCTTGCTCACTTTCTTGGCCGCCTCCTCGCGCTTCTGCTGACGATCTTTGACCGCCTTCTGCGCGTCGGTTTCCACTCCCTCGGGAATGATCATGGAAGAAAGAGCCGAGAGCGTGGCCTTGGCAATATTGATTTGGTTGGCTCCGCGCAACACCTTGGTGACCGCGTCGTTCACGCCAGCCAATTCCAGCAACGTGCGCGTGGCTCCACCGGACTTGAGTCCCGTTCCGGCAGGCGCGGGCATGATGATCACTTCGGCAGCTTTGAACTTCCCTTCTTGTCGGTGCGGGAAGGTGCCGTTGACCAAGGGCAACATCATCACATTCTTCTTGGCCTGGTGGAGCGCCTTTTGAATGGAAATCTGCACATCTCCGCCCTTGGCTACGCCAAAACCCACGCGACCTTTGCGGTCGCCGATCACCAACGCCACACGGAAGCGCATGCGCTTGCCGCCGGCCGTCACGCGCGTAACGCGCGAGAGATCCAAAATACGCTGATCAAACTCCTTCGGTTCGCGAGGAGCGCGTCGCGGAGCTCGGCGGCGGGCCTTGCCGTCTTGCGATCGCGTGTCGCCGCGAGGCGCTCCGACTCGGGGTTGAATTGTCGTTTTTGGTTCGGTCATAGGTTAGAACATGAGCCCCGCTTCGCGCGCGCCCTCGGCGAGGGCCTTCACGCGTCCGTGGTAGGCATAGGATCCGCGATCGAACACAACGGTCTTGACTCCCGCCACCTGCGCTCGTTCGCCCAGGAGCTTGCCGAGCGCCAGGGCGCGTTCGATCGGCGTGCCCTTGATCTCCACTTGAGCGTCATGCGCCGAGGCCAGCGTTTTGCCAGCCGCGTCATCCACCACCTGCGCGGAAATGTGTTTGGCCGAGCGGAAGACCGTCAGGCGCGGTCGAGCTTCAGTGCCCGTGAACCGTGCGCGAGTTCGGCGAGCGCGGCGCGTACGCAAAAGATGTTTCTTGAGTGTGCTCATATACGTCAGGCGGACTTGGCCGCTTTCCCGGCCTTACGGCGAATGGTTTCCTCCATGTACTTGATGCCCTTGCCCTTGTAGGGTTCCGGCTTGCGGATCTTGCGGATCTCGGCCGCCGTGTGACCCACGAGTTGCTTGTTGATGCCGGTCAGCGTAATGACGTTCTTCTCCACGGCCGCGTTCACACCTTCGGGCAGCAGGTACTGCACCGGGTGAGAGAAGCCCACATCCAGCTTGAGCGTGCGTCCGTTCAACGCCACCTTGTAGCCAACACCGTTCATTTCCAATTGCTTCTCATATCCCTTGGTCACGCCCTCGCACGCATTGCGCAGGTTGGCACGCATGGTGCCCCATAGCGCGCGATCGAGCGTACTCTCCGTGGACACCATCGTAACCATGAGCGCCTTGGCGCCATCGGCATCACTCATCTCTACCTTGGCATGCGGGTGCAGCGCCACGATCAGCGATCCCTTGGGACCCTTGATCGTCACGTCGTTGCCCGCCACAGCGGCCTCAACCCCCGCGGGGAGCACCACTGGTTGTTTTCCGATACGGGACATAGGCCTAGAACAATTCACACAACACCTCTCCGCCCAAGTGGCGGCGGCGTGCCTCTTTATTGGTCATGAGACCGTTGGGCGTGGAGACGATCGCGATACCAATCCCCGAGCGCACTTGCGGGAGCGCGTCGGCCTTGGCATATACGCGGCGACCCGGCTTGGACACGCGCTTCACTTCGCGAATCGCCGGCTGCTTGCCGTCGTACTTCAACGTCAACACGATGTCTTGAAACTTCGGGTTGGAGGCCGGCGTGACCTCGACGCGCTCCACATACCCCTCCTGCTCCAAAATCTTGGCGATGGCAAACTTCAACGCGGAGTACGATGCACGTACCTCGAACTTTCCCGCCAGGAGTCCGTTCCGGATGCGGGTCAGCATGTCTGCAATGGGGTCTGTCATTGGCATACCTACCAGCTTGATTTCGTAATGCCCGGGATCTCGCCACGGTTGGCCAGCTCGCGGAAGCAGATGCGGCACAAGTCAAAGTCCCGCATGAACCCGCGGATGCGCCCGCACTTCCAACATCGGCGAATCACACGAGACGCAAACTTGGGTTTGCGCTTCGCTTTGATAATCATGGATGTCTTTGCCATAGCTAGGAAGTGGTCTTGAATGGAAATCCGAGGGCTTTGAACAGCGCCGTCCCCGCCTCCTTGGTGCGCGCCGTGGTGGTGATGGTCACCTGCAATCCGTGCAGACGATCCACCTCGTCGGAAGAGATTTCGGGGAACGCGATGTGCTCTTTGAAGCCGTAGTTGAAGTGGCCGCCGCCGTCCACGCTCGAGAGCTCGATGCCACGGAAGTCGCGCACGCGCGGGAAGGTCACCCGCACAAGCTTCTCCACAAAGTCGTACATGCGCTTGCCACGGAGCGTCACCATGAGGCCCACTGGCATGCCCTCGCGAACTTTGAACGCCGCGATGGACTTGCGCGCCTTGGTGAACACCGGCTTCTGCCCTGTGATGCGCTCCACCGTGGAGACCACTGTGTCCATGTAGGCCTTGTCCTTGAGGCCGCGCCCCAGCCCTACGTTCACCGTCACCTTTTGCATCCGCGGCACTGCTAGGACGTTGGTGATCCCGAGCTCTTTCTGCAGAGCCGGCACGACGCTTTTCAAAAATTGTTCTTGGAGTCGTGCCATACGTTAGGAAGTTTTGAGCGGCGACTTCTTTTCTTTCTCTCCCTCGCCCACGCGGGCCACGTTGGAGATGTGGATCGGCGCCGAGTATTCCACTTTCTTGCCGGGATGCTCTTTTCCGCGCCCCTTTAGGTGCTTGGTGGTCTTATTGAGCCCGTCAACGATCACCTTGTCCATGGAGGGGAATACTTGGGTGACCTTGCCGGACTTGCCGCGATCCTTGCCCGCGAGCACCGTTACGTGGTCGCCTGTTTTGATTGACATCTTCATAGGCCTAGAGCACTTCGGGAGCAAGAGAAACAATCTTGGTGAATCCGGCGGCACGCAGTTCGCGCGCCACGGGACCGAAGATGCGCGTTCCCTTGGGCTCCTTAGATTTCTTGTCAATGATCACCGCCGCGTTGTCGTCAAACCGGATGTAGGTGCCGTTGGATCGGCGCACCTCTTTACGGCTGCGCACCAGCACGGCATGCACCACGTCGCTTTTTTTCACCGCCGCGTGCGGCGACGCTTCTTTCACCACGCAGGTGATAATGTCGCCAATCCGGCTGTAATGCTTCTTGTAGCCCCCGAGGACACGAACCACTTGGAGCTTCTTGGCTCCGCTGTTGTCGGCCACGGAAAGCATGCTTCTGTGTTGCAACATACTAAGCGGTTTTGGGCGCAGGTGAACCCACCACGCGGTGACGCTTCCGCGCGGAGAGAGGTCGGCACTCCACAAACTCCACCGTGTCCCCCACCGAGTACTGCTCCTTGGGGTCGTGCACCAAGTACTTGGTGCTCACGCGGTAGCGCTTCTTGTACTTGGGGTGCATCTTTTGGGACTCCACGCGCACCGTGATGGTCTTTTCCATGCGATCCGAAACAACCGTTCCACGGAACTGGCGGCGAGCGGCTCGTTGTGTTGCGGGAGTTGTCATATTAGACCGAGGTGCGCTTGAGTTCGTTGAGGCGCGTTTGAATACGCGCAATGTCTTCCTTCACTTGGTGCGGCTTGTGCGTTTGTTTGAGCTGGTTGGACGCGATTTTGAATCGGAGCTCGCGGAGTTCCTCGCGCTTCTCGGCAAGGAGCTTCTGGAGGTCTTCGGGCCGCTTTGCGGCAAGATCTTTGTAATCCATACTAGTTCTTGCTCACAAATTTCGTCTTGACCGGCAGCTTGTGCGAGGCCAAGCGCATGGCTTCTCGCGCCTGCGCTTCGGTCACGCCGCTCATCTCAAAGAGCACCGTCCCCGGACGCACCGCGGTCACATAGTGATCCACGGCGCCCTTGCCTCCTCCCATGGTGTTTTCATTTCCGTGGAAGGTAATGGGGTGGTCGGGGAAGACACGGATCCACACGTTGCCCCCGCGCTTCACAAACCGCGTCATGGCTCGCCGCGCCGCCTCCAGTTGGCGCGAAGTGATCCAGGACTCGGTGATGGCCTTCAACCCATACTCCCCAAAAGCCACATCCTTCTTATCGGTGGCGATGCGTCGGCCCAGGCCGCGCCCCTTGTGCCACTTCCTATGTTTGACTCTCTTTGGCATCAACATATCTAGCGGGTTTTGGGAGCAAGCGGTCGGCGACCACGCACAGCGGCCGAGCGACGTTCACCGCGCTCGCCACCTCGTGGCGCGCGAACCGATGGCAACGCCTGCACCTCTTCGATCTTGTCGCCAAACACATCCCCAAGGTAAATCCATACCTTGACACCGATCGCGCCGAACATGGTGTTGGCCTGTGCCTGGGCGTACTGGATGTTGGCACGCAAGTTCTGCAGAGGAATCTTGCCCTGCCCGATGCGCTCGGTGCGCGCAATGTCGGCGCCGTTCAAGCGTCCTGCAACGATGATGCGGATGCCGCCCGCGCCGCTTTTCATGACGCGATCAATCGTCTGCTTCATGACGCGACGGAAGGGCATGCGGCGCTCCAACTCCATGGCTACCTGTTCGGCGACAATAGGCGCCGAGAGCGATCCCTGACCAATGTCTTGCACATTGACTTGAATCACCGCGCGCTGCCCACGGAAAAACATCCGCTTGAGCTCGGCCTTGAGATCATCAATCCCTGCGCCGGCGCGGCCGATGATAAATCCGGGCTTGGCCGTATGGATGGTGACCGTTACGTTCTGACGCGCGCGGTCAATCAAAATCCGATCCACGGCGGCTTCGCGCAGCTTCTTTTTGAGGTAGGCCCGGATTTGCACGTCCTGCTTCAAGAATTGCTTGTAGCCCTTCTTGGCAAACCACTTGGAGTCCCACGAACCGATCGTGGAGAGGCGGAAAACTTTTGGATGGACTTTGTGACCCATATCCTACGATTGGTTCTTGGAACTCTTCTGGGCGGCCTTCTTGCGAACGCCGGGCTTCTTGGAGACCTTGGCTGCGGGTTTCTTCGCTGCCTCTTTGCCCTGAGCCGGCGGGTCATCCACTCCCTTCTTTTGATCACCCCCCTCGCGCTCGGCCAGCTCCACCGAAATGTGGCTGGTGCGCTTGCGGATCGTGCCGGCTCGCCCAAAAGCGCGCGGCTGGAAGCGTTTGATCGTGGGGCCTTGATCCACCGTAATGGCCTTGACGTAAAGCGCTTCTTTTACCAGACCATGGTTGTTGACCGCGTTGGCGGCGGCAGAAGCAATGAGCTTACGCACCGGCTCGGCGGACTTTTTACTCAAGTGCAACAACTGGGCGTCGGCGACCGCCACGTTTTTCCCACGAACCAAGTCCACCACGAGGCGAACTTTGCGAGGAGAGATGCGCACAAAGCGCGCGTGAGCTTTTGACGTTTGCATATTACTCGGCCGTTTCGGCTTTCTTTTCGCCCGAATGACGCACGAACTTGCGCGTGGCGGCAAACTCACCCAGGTGATGCCCGACCATGTTCTCCACGATCGTCACCGGCGTGAACTGCTTGCCGTTGTGCACGCCAAAGGCAAACCCGACCATCTCGGGAGTGACCACCGCCCAGCGCGACCATGTCTTGGTGACCGTCTTGTCGCCCACGCGTAACTTGCTCACCTTCTTTTGAAGGCGCTCGTCCACGGCGGGTCCTTTTTTGGTACTGCGTGACATAGACGGTTAGTGCTTCTTCTTAGACGAGCGGCGCTGCAGGATGAAGACATCGGAGGCCTGTTTGCGACGCGTCTTGACGCCCAGCGCAGGTTTGCCTTGCGGCGTCTTAGGGTGCTTCATACCGATGGGGTTGCGTCCTTCTCCCCCTCCATGCGGGTGATCCACCGGGTTCATGGCCTTGCCGCGCACCGTGGGTCGAATGCCCCTGTTACGCGTGCGTCCGGCCTTTCCCCATCGCACCAGCCGATAGTCGGGGTTGGAGACCTGTCCAATCGTTGCCATGCACCGGCGCGCAACGACGCGGACTTCGCCCGAGGGCAAGCGCAACTGCGCGTACTCGCCATCCACTCCCGTGAACACCGCTGCCGATCCGGCCCCGCGGACAATCTGTCCGCCCTTGCCCACGGAGAGTTCTACATCGTAGACGTTCATGCCTTCGGGAACGAGCTCGAGCGGGTAGCGGTAGCCGGACTCCATCGGGCCTTTTTTATGCGAAGACATAACCGCGTCTCCCACCTTCATGCCCACTCCCGCCAAGATGTAGCGCTTTTCGCCATCGGCGTAATGCAGAAGCGCCACGCGGGCGTTGCGATTGGGATCGTATTCGATCGTGGCCACCTTGGCCGGCACTTCAAACTTCTCTCGACGGAAATCCACCACGCGGATTTTTTGCTTGGAACCACCACCGCGGTGACGCACCGTGATCTTGCCCTTGGTGCGACCGGAGAGCTGTTTGCGCGGAATGGTCAGCGCCTTGTGGGGCTCGGTGGCCGTGACATCCTTGAAGGACTGCACGCTCGATTGGCGGCGACCAGCTGTGGTTGGGTTGTATCGTTTGATTGGCATATTAGACCCCTTCGTAGACATCCAAGTGCTCGCCGCTCTTCAGGTACACATAGGCCTTGGCGCGAGATCCGCGCTGGCCTTGGCGGCGACCGAATGTGACGCGCTTGCCCTCGAGACGCACCATGTTCACTCGTCGCGGTGTGACACCAAAGAGCGCCTTGACCGCTTCGCGCACTTCCACCTTTCCGGCGCCCGGCGCTACCTCAAATGTGTAGACGCTCTGTGAGGCGTGATGGGCGGCCTTTTCGGTGACAAGCGGGCGCAAGAGAATCCGATACGCGCGGCTGGTGTCCTTCACGGAGCGCTTGGACTTCTTGGGCGCCTCGGATGTGGGAGCCGCTTCCTTCTTTTTGCCTTTGAAAATAGCCATAGGGGTTACGCAAAGTGATTCGTCAGGTGCGCCAGCTCGTCCTTGCCAATAACGATCGTCCCAAACGACACCACATCTTCTACATTGATGCTGTTGGGAGCGATGGTCTGTGCGTATTCAAGGTTCTGCGCCGCGCGGCGAAGATCGCCCTTGCCGGAGTCCACCACCAGCAACGTGCGCTTGCCCTTGAGCGGCAGCGCCTGGAGCATGGAGGCCACTTCGCGCGTCTTTGGCTGTGCAACCGTGAGCGCATCCACCACCACAAAGGCCTGGGACGCCACCTTGTCGGAGAGTGCCATGAACAGCGCCTTGCGGCGCGCACGACGGTTGATCTTGAGCGCAAAGTTGCGCCACGCGTTGGGGCCAAAGGTAATGCCACCTCCGATCCAGATGGGCGAACGACGAGATCCGTGGCGCGCGCGACCGGTACCCTTTTGCTTCCACGGCTTCTTGCCCCCTCCACGCACCTCTCCACGATCCTTGGTGTGCGCATAGACCGTGCGGGCATTGGCCTGTTGAGCCATCACCGCCTCATGCACGAGCGATGGCTTGACGGCCACGCCAAACACACGCTCGTCGAGCTCCACGGAGCCGACCACCTTTCCCTGCGTGTTGTACATGTCAATCGTCATACGCTCTTGGCTGTTTTGATGAGCACTACGCTGTTGCGACTGCCCGGGATGGCGCCTTTCACGGCGAGCCATCCGCCTTCTCGGACTTCAACAATCTCCAAGTTTCGAACCGTCACGCGATCGCTGCCCATGTGGCCGCCCATACGCGTGCCCTTGAGCACCTTGGCGGGACCCTTGGCGCCGAGCGATCCGGGCATACGCAACTGGTCCTTGTTGCCGTGCGAGCCACGGCCCCCTTGGAAGTGGTGACGCTTCACGACGCCTTGGAACCCACGACCCTTGGAAACGCCCATCACATCTACCTTGTCTCCCGGAGCAAACGCTGTGGCGTCAATGGTGGAGCCCTGTGTAAACGCCGCCGGATCCTCCACGCGAAATTCGCGCACGACTTGGAACGGCCCTTTCTCCTTCCAGTCCTGAAGCTGCGCCTTGTTTACGCGCGAGGCCTTCTGCGTGCCATAGCCCAACTGCACCGCGGCGTAGCCGTTCTTGTCCGGCGTCCGAACCGCCGTAACCGTGCACGGACCCGCTTGGATCAGCGTGACCGGAATGACGGTTCCGTCGGGTCGAAACACCTGGGTCATTTCTTGTTTTCGTCCGATAAGGCATTTCATAGTGTCGTGGATAGTGCCCCGCGATGCGGGAGTATTGATCCCATGAGATCTGGTCATAAGAAAAAACCAGAAGTCCGAATATCTCACCTCCAGATATTCAGGCCTCTAGCCACAATTACGTGAGCATTGTGGAGTGTTGGTTGTAGAGAATCTGGTCCTTTCGCGGTTTCTGTGGAACCCTGGAAGGTTTTCTCCCGCTACGCGGGGGATCTTTCTTCCATGTTTTTGGAAACCGATCCGGCGGTGACCAGGCGGGAATCGCGAGATCTTCACGAACCCTGCCCGGCCACCACCACGACATTACATTTTAATTTCGACGTCCACGCCCGAGGGCAGGTTCAAGCTCATGAGGGCGTCCACCGTGCGCTCCGTAGGCTGCACAATGTCGAGCAAGCGCTTGTGAACACGCATCTCGTACTGCTCGCGCGAGGTCTTGTGGACAAACGTGGAGCGGTTGACCGTATACTTGCGCTTGGAGGTCGGCAACGGCACCGGACCCTTGACCTGCGCGCCGGAGCGCTCGGCGGTCTTCATGATGGTCTCGGTGGCCTGGTCAATGATCTTGTGATCATAGGCGCGGATCTTGATGCGGATCCGCTGCGAGTCCGTTTGTGTCTTGTCTGCCACCATAAGGTACGCTGTTCACGAGAACGAGGGATGCCGTGGCACCCCTCGTTTG
>CAZWSS010000008.1:8915-17708 GCA_964636795.1 uncultured Gammaproteobacteria bacterium | reverse complement strand
CGCTGCCCGCGGCCGATGGGAATCATGGTGTCAATCGCCTTGATGCCGGTCTGCAGGGGCTCCTTGACCGACTCGCGCGTCATCACCCCCGGCGCCACCTTCTCGATGGGTTGGAATGTGCCCTCGGGGAGCGCACCCTTTCCATCAATCGCCCGCCCGAGCGGGTCTACCACGCGGCCGATAATGGCATCTGACACCGGCACGGACAAGATACGCTCTGTGCGCTTGACCGTATCGCCCTTCTTGATATGTGCGTACTCGCCCAAGATAATGACGCCCACGGAATCCTCCTCCAGGTTGAGCACCACACCCAGTGTGTCTCCGGGGAACAAGACAATCTCCGAGGACTGCACGTCTAAGAGCCCCGCCACGCGCGCAATGCCGTCGCCAACCGATGCCACTGTGCCAACAGAGGCCACCTCCACGCCAGGGCGGAAGGTGTCGAGTTGCTTCTTAAGTGATTCGAGGATCAGGGTTTTGGAAGTTGCCATATCAGGAGTGTGACAAATGGGACTGCAAGCGCTGCAAGAGACCGTCGAGAGATGCGTCAATGAGGGTGTGGCCAACCTGCACGCGCGCGCCGGCGATCACCGATGGGTCAACGTCAACGTGTACCTCTTCTTCTCGACGTTGCAGCGCCTTTGCAACCAAAGTGGCAAGCTCCGGGTTCTCGATCGCTGTTGTCACGCGCACCGTGCCGCCTTCGGCAGAAGCAATGAGCTCCTCGAGCGCCTTGGGAAGTTTGACAACGAGGTGCGCGTCCCCTCTCTGTCGCATAAGAGTGATAACGCCACCGACGGCTGCGTCGAGCTTCGACCCCGCCGCCTGCGACCCTACCGCCACCAGCAACCGCGCGTAATCCTGTAGTGTGGCACGGATCATAGATCTTTTCGGGCTTCTTCAACGGCGCGCACCGCCGCCGCTGTGGCCTTCTTCTCGTCCACCGCCTCGCCAGCCACCATCTTCACCGCCTTCACCACCAGCCGCGCCACGTCTTCCCTCATCTCCTGCATCATCTGGATCTTTTGCTCCTCCAGCTGCTTCTTTCCCCCCACTACCACCTTCTCCACTTCACTCTTGGCATGGAGGAGCAACGCCTCACGCTTTTTCTCCGCGGCCTCGCGCGCCTCATCCACAACCTTTTTTGCCTCGCCGCGCGCCTCCGAAAGCACCTGTTCGCGCTCACTCTCGAGTGCCTTCACGCGCTCCTCCACTTCCTTGGCCTGCTTGAGGCCGCCTTCAATACGCTCCGTGCGCTCCTTCATGAGCTTCAAAAGTGGCTTGTAAGCAAAGAGCCACAACACCACCAATACGATGGCGAAGTTAACCAACTGCCCAACAAAAAGCATTGGATTGAGGCCAAGGCGACCAATCAGATCGTCCTGTGGGGCTTCTACCACCTCGGTGACCACCCGCACCGCATCTTCCGTTTGTTGTGATGTATTCGTTTGTGCCATAAAGATCTCCGCAGAAGGATCACGGGCCCTCTGCGCAAATGCCATGGCTCGACGGGCGAGTCATGGCGAGCGATCAGATCGTGAACGCCACCACCAGCGCGTAGATCGCGATGGCTTCCGCAAAGGCCATGCCTAAGAGCATGGGCACGAAGACCTTGCCCGACGCCTCGGGGTTGCGACCGATGGCTTCCATGGCACGCGCACCGATCAGTCCGATGCCAAGTCCCGGACCGATGGCTCCGAGTCCGATGGCAACCGCCTTGGCCAAGGAGGAAATGTCACCTTCCATAGCAGATGTTTAGGAGTTAGCGTGAAGCGTGGCCTCACGTCAACGCCCAAACAGTTCAGGCATGCTGCGGTTCTTCCTCTGCGTGAAGATCCATCATCGCCACGGCGGAGAAGGCCATAAAGAGGATGGCGAAGACCGATGCTTGGATGATGCCTACCAAAAGTTCCAAGAAGTAAAAAGGCACCGGCAGCCCAAACGCCAAGATGCCAGCCAACACCGTGAGAAGCACTTCCCCCGCAAAAATGTTTCCAAACAACCGCAGCGACAAGCTCAAGGTCTTGGCCACTTCCCCCACGAGTTCGATCAACCCCACACCAAGTTCGATGACCGAGACGACCACCGCCATGGGACCCTTCTTGAAGGCATGCACCACGCCCAAGATGTTCAGGAACTTGCTGGCATGCTTGATGAAGCCCACCGTAGTAATCCCTACAATGTGAGTCACAACCACCGCAAGCACAGCAATGGCAAGCGTGAGGTTCAAGTCCGACCCCGCCGGGCGCAGGAGCGGAATCAACTCCACATGACCGGCATCGAGTTGCCAAATCCCGATGGAGCCCGTGCCGGGCAAGAGGCCAATCCAGTTGCTGAAGAGCACAAAGAGGAAAATCGTCGCGCCAATGGGCAGCAGCTTCTCGGTTTTCTTCCGGTCGCCCGTGACTTGGTCACCAAAGGAAAGGAAGGTCTCCAAGAGCCACTCGGCCACATTTTGGAGTCCGCGCGGGACCGTGGCTCTGCGTCGCGACAATACCAGCGCCACCCCCACAAAGAACACCACCGCAATCCACGCGTTGATCATGGCGTTGGTCACCGGAAACGATCCGAGAAAAAACAGAGGTTCTGCCGAGAGTGGCGGGAGCATATCAAATCTTTTCGTAAAGAGCTTTGTAGCGCTTTGCCTTTTGCACAATCCAGAGGCCCGTTAACGCGAAGGCGATAATGAGGCAGAGAACGAGCAGCCATGGGCGCGTACCAAAGCGCGCATCTAGCCGCACACCCACCAAAGCCGCCACCACGGCCGGTACGGCGAGCGTGATCCCAAAGTCCGCGGCGATCTTGAACGCGAGCCGCAGAGATGCTCCGTTGCCGTTGTCCTTCGGTGTCTCCATAAAAACGAACGAAGTGTACGGGTTTCAACCCCATAGGTCAATAGAAACCGGGTTGACAACTCTTGTTTCTGGCAAAAAGAAAGCGGCAACGAACAGGTGACGGTTCTTTTTCGCAGGGATGCGTGTAGGGCGCGCAATGCATCATCCAAAGACCTGGACATATTAAGGCGCGCCCGTTAGCAGCCCGGAGAAAAAGGACTGTCGAATGGCCGTCCGCTTTCTTTTTGTCACACGAGGCCGAACAACCGCTTGGCGTTCTGGGTGGTGGCGCGGTCGACCTCTTCGAACGAGAGGCCTTTGAGCTCGGCGATTTTCTGCGCCACAAGAGTCACCATCCATGGCTCGTTGCGTTTGCCGCGATGGGCTTGCGGCGCCAAGTACGGCGCGTCGGTTTCCACCAGCATCATCTCCAACGGTAGTGCTTGGACGGTCTTCATAAGTTCCGTGAGCTCATCGGGATGCTTGCGATCAACAAATGTAACGATGCCGGTGAACGACGTCAGAAACCCGAGGGCGTGGTAGGCCCGTGCCTCATCCACGGTGCCCGTGAAGCAGTGCACCACCCCGCGTCGAGCCAAGCGACCAACCCCGCGATATGCGCCGAGCATCGCCATCATGGAGGCATGCGCATCGCGCACATGCAGCACCACCGGGAGGTTGAGCTCGTCGGCAAGGTCGAGGGCGTGCCCAAGGTGCTCCTTCTGTGCGGCCACGACCGTATCGGCTTCATCGCTCGGCAGCCGATAGTAGTCCAGGCCGACTTCGCCGATCGCCACAACTTTTTTAGACGACGTAGCCAATGCACGATAGGCCTCCCTATCAAACATTTCCCTGTGCACCTCGGTGCCCTCATAATCGTCTTGATGCAACGTACCTACATGCGTGTGGCTTGGGTGGACACCGATCGTGCACCAAATATCATCGTGCCGCTCGGCAAGAGCGACCGCGGCCTTGGAGGAATCGAGCTTTGTCCCGATCGTGATCATCCCCACCCCATGCTCCCGCGCCCGAGCAAGCATCTCGGCTCGATCGGCGTCGTAAGCGGGAAAGTGGATGTGGCAGTGGGTGTCAATCATAACGCGGAAAGGGTCGGCAGTGCCTCACGGGCGCGGTTAATGACGTCCGGAAACATAAAGGTGAGGAGTCCCACGATGATGGCGGCCACGCGCGCAATCACCGACGCGTCGCGCGCCAGCTGCACTTGCGTGGGAATACTTGGCAGCACATCCACCAAGTACACGACGCTCATGGCCATGACGGCACCCAAGACCGCCCCCAGCACAAACCCGAGCAGGCGGTTGAGCGACTTGGTGAATGGGATGATAGCCACCACGTCAAAGACGCGGTTGATGATGCGCACCAAGATGCCCACCAGCGCCGAGGTCGCGGCGAGGATAAGAAAGAACACCACCACGCGCATACTCGATCGTCCCGAGAGCACCTCGGGCAGAATCCACTCTGCAACCGGCACATACGTATGCGAGGCCACAATCACCGAGAACACAAACCCCACCAAGCTCGCCGCGGCGTGCACGAACCCCACGGCAAATCCATAGAGCGCAGCGCCTACCAAGATGAGGGCAAGGACAATGTCGAAGAGGATTTCCATAAGCATTAGGATTCGCGGCGTGGAAAGAGCGGGCCGTTGGCCTTGATGCGCGATCCGGGAGCCAGCCCGCCCCACTTGCACGCCTCGGAGAGCGCCATCTTCGCCTCCGCCTCAAACGACGTACCAATCTGCTCAAACATCGCGAGCGCAGCACGCGGCAGCACCGGCATGATCATCCACGCCACATGGCGCAGCGTCTCCAACAGCACATAGAGCACCTCGCCCACGGCGGTCTTGTCCTCTAGCTTCCCCAGTTTCCACGGCTCGCGATCGTCAATCAACTTGTTCATCTCGCGCACCAACCTCCACACCGTCGTAAGCGCATCGGCAAACCGCAAATCCTCCATAGAGCTTCGATACTCGGTCCAATGCGGCCGAATGTCGTACTCAACCACCGCCGGCACTTTCCCTTCCACGTAGCGTTCGGTCATAGCCACCGCTCGGTTGAGAAGGTTGCCAAGTTCATTGGCCAAGTCGTTGTTGTAGCGCTCCAAGAATCGCGCGTGGGAAAAATCCCCGTCACCATGAAACGGAATCTCGCGCATGAGGAAGTAACGTAAGGGCTCCACGCCACAACGCTGTGCAAGCTCAAACGGATCCAATACATTGCCCACCGACTTGCTCATCTTTTGCCCGTCCACCGTGATCCATCCATGCACGCCCACTTGGTGGGGCACTTCCACCCCGGCCGCCATCAACATGCAAGGCCACAACACCGAGTGAAACCGATTGATCTCCTTGCCTACCATGTGCAAGTCCGCCGGCCAGTACATGGCGGTCTCGTCTTCCCCTTCTCGCCCAAAACCAACAGCGGAGAGATAGTTGATGAGCGCATCAAACCACACATAGACCACTTGGGACTCGTCGCCCGGCACGGGAATGCCCCAGTCAAGCACCTTGCGCGAGCGGGAAATGGACACGTCCTCAAGCCCCGATGCCAACAACTGTCTGACCTCGTTGAATTTAGTCTGTGGGATCACAAAGTCAGGCCGCTGCTCATAGAGCGCCTTGAGCTTGTTCTCAAACGCCGTCAATTTAAAAAAGTAATTTTCGTCCTCAAATGATTCGGGCGCTTTTCCGTGGTCGGGGCACTTACCGTTCACCAGATCCTTCTCGGTTTTGAAGGACTCGCAGCCCACGCAGTAGAGACCTTTGTACGCCCTCTTATAAATGAAGCCGGCATCCATCACCCGTTTCCAAAACACCGCCACCGACCGCTTGTGCCGCTCTTGCGTGGTTTGGATGAAGTCGTCGTTGGAGATGTCCAACGTGCTGCAAAGAGCTCGCACACGATCGGCGATAGCGTTCACAAACGTTTGACGATCCTGTCCAGCTTCGTCCGCCTTGTGCGCGATTTTTTGCCCATGCTCGTCGGTGCCCGTGACAAACTTCACCGGTCGCCCCGTCATGCGGGTGTAGCGCGCCAGCACGTCGGCGTACACGAGCTCAAGCGCAAAGCCGATATGCGGGTCGGCGTTGGCGTAGACGATTGCGGTGGTGAGATAGAAGGGCTTCATACCACAGCACCAAGGATAACAATGAACTCCCCCTTCGTCACCTCGTCCTGCAGCCGGTGGGCAAGCTCGCGCGCCGTGCCGCGCAGAATCGTCTCAAATTTCTTGGTGAGCTCTCGCGCGATCACCAGCGGGCGTTCGGGCTGTCGGGCCGCAATCTCTTCAACGGTTTTCTGGATCCGGTGCGTGGATTCGTAGAGGGCGATCGTGATGGTTTGTGTGGCGAGCTCATCGAAGAACTTTTTGCGTCCCTTCTTTTTGGGCGCAAAGCCGGCAACAAGAAACCTATCCGCCGGAAACCCTGACACCGAAAGAGCACTCATGACCGCCGAAGGTCCCGGAATAGGGGTGATCGCCGCCGACGGCATCGCCTCGGACAGTGCATCAACCAATCGCC
Source organism: uncultured Gammaproteobacteria bacterium (assembly GCA_964636795.1). Lineage (GTDB taxonomy): Bacteria > Patescibacteriota > Patescibacteriia > UBA9934 > UBA11717 > UBA11717. The sequence continues at coordinate 11,333 of CAZWSS010000008.1, read as the reverse complement.
CGCCCGGATCTTCCACGCCGGGCACGCCCGCATCCGACACATACGCCACATTTTTCCCCGCCGCGATGGCTTCCATCACTTTGCCCCATTGGCGATCGTGGCTATGGTGATCGTAGCGTTCAACAGGCACCGTGGCACCCACATGGTCAAGCAAGCGCCGCGCCACACGCGTATCCTCCGCAAACACCGCATCGACGCTCAAGAGCGTCGCGCGCACTCGATCAGAAAGATCGCTCAAGTTCCCGATCGGCGTGGCCACCATGAAGAGCGTTCCCGTCATGGCGACGCGGGTTCCCCTTCCACCGCTCCCGCGCCAAACGTGGGATCAATCTTGATCTCCGCCCCGTCCTCCTCAAGGTCAACACCCTCTCCTTCCTCCAACTCCACCGGTCCATCCACCAACCCCTTGCCGTGCACGTTGCCGTAAACACGGCTCTGTGGGTAAAGCGACGACCATGCGAACCAGTACATGCTCTGTGGCACAAGGGTGAGCAATACGCGATCATCCAAAACAAGGTTACCCTGTGTGTCGAGCGTCCACGTGTTGCCGCGGCGATCCTTCAATGTGTCACCCTCCACAAGGCGGAATTCCACATCCTCGGCTCGGTGCGCATGCAGCACCCCGCGCGCCTCGTCCACCCACACCACAATATTGGTTTCACCGATCGCTTCTTGCTTCAATCCGTCGAGACGATCCACAATGGGACCTTCTTGGTAGGCCTTTGCAACACCATTGACGACGACACCACTCACAATCGCCTTGGGCTCAAACGCCGGCACGAAGGGTTGTACCGTGGGAAAGAATAACGTTCGGGTGGTGGGGTAGGTTCCGTAAGGGCTGCGGTCGTACCGGCGCACAAACCCCGTGTTGGTCGAAAGCACCTGCCCCTCTGGGTAGGCATCGCGCCACTTTTTCCAGGCGACGAATTCAAACGGCATTGTCGAGAGATCGCGTCCGGCCTGTGGCCCATACACGGCTCGCCCAAGCAACTTGCTCCACAACGTTTTGCTCTCAACGTCATAGATCAAACTCTCGTTGTTCCACACATACCCGCTGATGCCAAACCCGCCCTCCGGCACTCGATAGACGCCGACCGTCTCGGTCAACGGGCTGTAGGTCACCACAATGGGCTGACTATCAACCGTGTCATGCACCACCTCGTGCCACGACAAAATTTGCAACGGGTAGAACTTCTGCCCGGCTTCATTGGCAACTGAAACGCCATACAACTCATCATAGAGCACCCCTTCCGCCACGGCTTCCTCTACCGACACAAACGTCGGCGAGGTCAGCACGGGGATCCCCTCCGTACCCTGTCCGCTCGGGCGAAGATCGGACGGTCGTACCAACGTGAAGAATTTTCTCAAGTCGCCCACGATCTCTACATCATCGTAGTATCCCGACGCATTGACCGGCGCCGCGGGGTTTTTGTCCACGATCGAGTAAATCTCTTTCCCTCCGTCTTGGCATCCCGCTCCAGCGAGCACAAGCGCTCCGAATAAAAAAGGCAGCACCTTGAACTTGGACATACATGTGTTACGATCGAATGGCTATCAAACAATAGCGTATACCTAATTTTTGAACCCTTCAAGCTATGGACTACGAATGTTGCCTCAATGACCGTGCGCTGGTTGGGCAGCCGGCGCCGGAGTTTGAGGTGGATGCAACACTTGGCAACGGCGAGTTTTCCAAGATCGCGATCGGCGGCAAGAGCAAGGAGTGGACGGTGCTCTTTTTCTACCCGCTGGACTTTACCTTCATCTGCCCCACCGAGATCCATGGCTTCTCCAAGCGCTACGCAGAGTTTGAGGTGCTGGACGCTCGGGTACTCGGTTGCTCCACCGACTCGGTCTACAGCCACAGGGCATGGCTCAAGGAATTGGGAGAGCTCAAGACGCCCTTGTTGAGTGACAAGACGCATGCGGTCTGCGAGGCCTACGGCGTGTTGATTGAAGACGAAGGCATCGCGTTGCGTGGAACATTCATCATCAACCCGGACGGCATCCTCGAATACGCCAACGTGCACACCGGTCGCGTGGGCCGCAGCGTAGACGAGACTCTGCGCGTCCTCAAGGCGCTTCAGACCGGCGAGCTGTGCCCCGTGGATTGGGCAGAAGGCAAGCAGACACTCGGGAAGGCATAGGAAAAGCACCCTCGCTCGAGGGTGCTTTCAAATGGTCAATATCCAATCTAAATGCAAACATTCACTCACCGAGCTCTCGCCTTAGTATTGGCCATTGGATATTGGGTGATAGAGATGTATTAACGAATGGATTGAATAAAGTGTAGGAGGGTCCGCACTCCCGTCCCCGTGCCTCCGTAGGGCACGTAGGCCAAGTACTCGCGCTCGGCATAGGCGGGACCCGCAATGTCCAAGTGCGCCCAGGGAATAGTGCGATCCACAAATTTTTTTAGGA
>CAZWSS010000008.1:1161-8905 GCA_964636795.1 uncultured Gammaproteobacteria bacterium | reverse complement strand
GTGAGCGCGCCCGCCCAACGTGTCGCCGTGATATTGCGGATATCAGCCACAGGGCTTTCCATCAGTTTCTCGTAGTTGGCAAATAGTGGAAGCCGCCACATGGGTTCGCCCGCCTCCTCGGCAGACCGTAGAAGATGTTGCGCCAACCGGTCGTGATCCGTCATGAGGCCCGTGATTTCTTCACCCAGCGCAATCATGCAAGCACCCGTAAGGGTAGCGAGGTCAATGATCATGTCGGGCTTGAGATCACTCGCATAGGAGAGCGCATCGGCCAAGGTCACCCGACCCTCGGCATCTGTGTTGAGAATTTCAATACCGTGACCGCTCCGCGAGCGCACAATGTCACCCGGCCGGTACGCAGAACCGGAGGGCATGTTCTCACACGCTGCAAAGACGCCGTGAATCTCAACAACCGGTTGAAGATCCGCAAGCGCGGAAAATACTCCCAGCACCGTGGCGGCACCCGCCATGTCGCACTTCATGATCATCATGGCCTCGGCCGGCTTGAGGGAGAGACCACCCGAATCAAATGTGATGGCCTTACCCACGAGGGCAATGGATTTCTTCGCCTTCCCCTTGGGCTTGTAGTGGAGGTGAACAACATAGGGCTCCTTGGTGGACCCTGCGGCAACCGCGAGAAACGCGCGCATCCCTTCCTTTTCCGCCTGCGCTCGGTTCAATACGCGCACCTTGATGCTCTTATATTCTGTGGCGATACGCTCCGCGGCACGTTTGAGTTCTTCGGGAGACATCTCCGAAGGCGATTCGTTCACCAAGTCACGCGCGAGCACCGTGGCCTTGGCATAGGTTATCCCACGCTCCACCGCGCCTTCCGCCTTACGCATTGCGGCAGCGCTTGTCTCCCAAATAGTGCATTGCTTTAAGAGAATCTTGGACGGCTCTTTTTTCCATGCGCTAAATCGGTAGTTCGTCAACACCATCGCTTCTGCCATGGCTTGCACCGCGCCTCGTATATCTTGTCCGCCACGACCGGCACCAATGCCAACGCAGGCCACCGATGTGGCCTTGAGCCCTTCGGCCGCCTTCAGCCCAATGGCAAACGCTTGGCGAACGCGCTCGACGGTGAGTTCCTTCCGTGTCCCCTCACCCACCACAATCACATGCTTTGCGCCCAGGCGCCCCCATGAACGCACATGCAACGTACTCCCAAACTCTCCAACAAACTCCTCCGCTTCCACCGCCGCCTTGATCTCTCCTCCCAGGGCGCGATCAATGACCTCCAACGCTCCTCCAAGCCGCTTCCCTCCATCCTTCAGATGCCCAACGATAATCACCTGGGCCTTTGCTTTGCACACGTCCCCCTGTTTCATGATGATTTCCATAGATAAAAAGAGGTTTTGCTTACCTTATCATGTCGCGAGAAACGCGGCTATTGAATTGCTGCCTTAGCCAAAGCAATGGCGCCGGCCACGGGGTCGTCGGTCAGTGGAATGGGGCGCATCCACGGCCGCTTGCGCGCGCCAAAAAGAAACCGGTCGCGCACGAAAAGATTTTTGTTGATAGTGCCGCCGATCAGCACCGTATCCACGGCCTTTCCACGGCCAAACGAGAGCTGTCTGTAGAGAGTGTCAGCCATGAGGAGCAGTTCATCGGCGGCTCGATGCGAGATCTCATTCGCCATCTCGTCACCCTCCTGTGCCGCGCGCTCCACCAGCGCATTGAGCGCCGCCAGATCCGCCTTCTTGAACGTGTCGGCAAGCAACGTGGGCAGAACTTCTTGCGTCGAAGTGACGCGAAAGTGGTGGAAGACAATCTCCATCAAACGCGTCTTAGAGCCACGACCGTCCTCGGCTCGACGCACCGCATGCAAGGCGTCAATGCCGATCTGCGCTCCGCTTCCCTCGTCCGCCATCCACAATCCGCGTCCGGATACATTCGCTTCGTTGCCGTATTGATCAACGCCATAGCCATTGGAACCACTCCCCGATAAGATCGCGATCCCGGAGGGAGATGTCGTGCCGGCGCGCAAACCGATCGTGATATCATTCACCAACATCCGAGCGTTGGGATCCACATGCCGCCACCAGGCCTCTGATTGGAGAGCAAGCGTGAGCGCGCGCAATGACCGTGTGTCATCAAGGCCGGAAATACCGGCGCAGATTGCCCCGGGATAAGAGCGCGTTCCCAGCCGTAATTGCATGCGCCGCACTAACGCGGTGAGATGCTTGACCATCACCTTTGCCCCGAGGGCATGCAGATTCCCTTGGGACGGGACAACAATATCCACGGGCTGCCCCTTGTCACGCACCGCCCGCACATGGTACTTGGTACTTCCAATGTCAATTCCCAACAGATACATAGTAGGGACAGGTCTCAACCTGTCCGAACCAGTATAACACTATGCGCATCAACAAATATTTGGCCAATCAGGGTGTGTGCTCACGGCGCAGCGCCGATCGTCTTATTGAAGAAGGGCGCGTCATGCTCAATGGAAAGCGCGCGGTGCTTGGCGACGATGTGGGTGAAGAGGATGTGGTGACCGTAAACGATGTGCCCGTGGCGCCGGTGGCGCAGCGTGTGTACTACGCCTACCACAAGCCGCGCGGTGTGGAGGTGACACATGCAGAAGGTGCCGGCACCAATCTCCCCAAAGCGCTTGGGATTGATCAGCATCTATTCGCCGTTGGTCGTTTGGACAAGGACTCGTCGGGGCTGCTGTTGGTCACCAATGATGGCGACATTGTCAACAAGATTCTCAAGCCAGATCAAGGTCACGAAAAGGAATATTTGGTGCACACCGTTCACCCCGTCACCCAGGGATTCATCAATGGACTGGCAAAGGGCGCGGTGCTGGATGGCCGCCCAACTCGCCCGGCCAAGGTGACGCGGCAAAATCAATTTGCGTTTCGCATTGTCCTCACCGAGGGGCGCAACCGCCAAGTGCGGCGCATGGTGGAGAAGCTCGGCAACGAAGTAAAGTTTTTGAGTCGTGAGCGCGTGATGCATATCAAACTCGGCCACCTCAAGCCCGGCGAGATGCGCGAGTTGACCAAGAAAGAACGCGTCGAACTTTTGAAGGCGACCTTATTGCGTCAGGAACGCGATGGCCACGAGCAGCATCATCAAAATCAAAAACCCAAATGCGCCCCAGATTTTCCCAAGCAAAATGGACTCTGATTGCTTCACCATCAAAAACCCAAACCCGACGGAGAGCAAAATAGCCAAAGGAACGCCGATAAAGAAAATCATAGATGAAGTTCAACAACATGTCGCTTGCGGGAAAAATGATACCCCATACCGATCAAGAAGAGCAGGGTGGAAGTAGCGGCCGAAACAAGGCAGTACTGACACCAGGCGTCCAGAACAAAGGCCTGCAAGGAGACAAAGTAGATGGAGGCCACAAACCCAACAATGGAAAACCACGTGGCCGCGTTGAGGACTTTTTCGCTGCGCCGATCGAGATAGGCCACCAGGAGCACGATCATGGCCGCATAGTAGATGGAGCCCAACAGTGCCACTGGTACGCCGACAATCGCGGAATACGCACTGGTTACCACCGACTGGCAGTCGCCAGTGATTGTGCACGTCAAGACGGCACCACGGTAGTGCTCCACCGTGAGGTAGGTGGCATCAATGAAGCCAAGAGCCGCCACGGCCATCATGCCTCCCACGACAAACCATGTTTTTCTTTTACTCATTTGAATCGCTCGGGGGCTCTGCGCCAACCGTTTCAGGATCTCCGTCATCGCTGCCTGCGTTGATGGTGGCCCGACCGACCTCTTCAAGACGCAGCAATTCGGCGTTGATAGCCTGCACAAACCAGTCATAGCCCTGCGGGTTGACCAAGCGCTGACCGTTCATAAAGAACGACGGCGTTCCTTGCACTCCCGCCGCCACGCCGCTTGCATAGTCGGCATCAATCTTGTCCTTCACCGCACCACTGTCCATATCGGCCTTGAATTGCTCCACATTCAACCCAAGCTCCTGTGCATAACCGATAAAGCCCTTGCGCGCCGCCACATTCCCAGACCACTCCTCTTGACGATCAAACAAGAGGTCATGCATCTCGTAGAATTTGCCTTGCACACCCGCTGCCTCGGCCGCTTGAGCTGCAATCTGCGCCTGAAGATGGTTGCGACGCAGGGGAAAATTGCGATACACCAATCGCACATCGTCCGGATAGGCCGCGAGCAGTTGCTCCATGACCGGAGCGGCAACCTTACAGTAGGGGCATTGGAAGTCGGAGTATTCAATGATGGTTACCCCAGCCGAATCTAGGCCGCGGAGATGATCGTTTGGACCACTGACATTCACCGTCACGTCCCCCTCCACAAAAACCGCCTTCGGACCTACCGAGGAACCGGTGGCCACCACAATCGCCCAGACGATGAGCACGAGAACCACAATCGTTCCTCCCCACAATCCCCAACGTTTCGATGAACGAGACATAGAAAAACAAATGATGATGGCGTTAGAATAGCACTTGAGAAACTATTTTGAAAATATGTGCCCCGCCCGGGAGTTCCGAGCGAGGCACGTTCACGTCAGCGGTTGGCTTCGCGAATGATATCCAGTACACGTGAGGCGTACCAGTAGCCGTCCTCCGAGAGCATGCCCTGGCGATGCTGATCGGCGATCCGCTCGCCGAAGGCAGTAGCCGGGAAGGTGCTCGTCACTGCCCTGGACGCAGCCGTACCAATGACGGCCATGTCCAGGTTGGGGCGGATAACGATGTCACCCCTGTCCGTCGTGAGGCGGGTGCCCCTTCCCATCCACCCCGAGAGCGACGACCAGCGGTCGGAGGTCGTGGCCAGGGAGAAGAGACGGTGACCCATAGCCGTCTGGGGCGGCTTGGAGAGCAGCATCTCATCCTCCGCCACTCGCTGCGAGTCGCGCGATCGCCACTTGGCGAGGTTGCGATCAATGAAGATCGGCCGCTCGCCGACCTCGGCCGCCACCTGCGCCCAGTGCTCCGCGGAATTGCCGAAGCCGGTGAAGGCACTCGTCAGACCACGTTGCACGAGGAGGGCGAAGAACATCTCCCATGCACCGATGCCGCGGTGGCTGCCCACCAGGGAGGATGGTTGATCTACGCGTGCGCTCCAAGATGAACACACGGCCGCCTTGCGGACCGCTTCTCTCTATCATGAGCAGGGTTGTGGGTCAATCATTCTCTTTCACTTTTAAAACCATCAGCCCTTCAATGTGCGGTGTCCGTGGAAAAAAGTTGAACAACTCGGTGTGCGCGATCGTGTAGTGTCCAAGCAGCATCGCTACGTCTCGTGCTTGGGTGGAAAGGTTGCAGGAAAGGTAAATGATAACCGGCGGACGCTTGGCCTTGATGGCTTCCACCACGTCGGCGTGCAGCCCGGTGCGCGGAGGATCAACGATCAACGCTGCATCGGACCTGATCTCCTCGGTGGCTTTCTCGGCGGGTGACGTCACGACGCACGCACGGACGATCCCATTTGCTTTAGCGTTTTGCTTTGCATAGCGCGTAGCCTCCTCCCAACTCTCCACCAATGTCACGTCGCGATCGTCTGCAAGTGATAGCCCGATAGATCCCACCCCAGAGTAGAAGTCCACGATGGGCACCGAGGGCGGCAGAATCGAAGCGATCCGGTCAAGGATCCGTTCAAGCATCGGCACGTTCACTTGAAAAAAACTCATCAGCCCAAAGACAAAGCGTTTGCCGCGCAAAGAGACCGCCAAGGCCTCATCGCCGCTCGAGTAGAGCACATCAGTGATGACCGACGCCGGGCTCTTGGGGTTTGAATAGTAGATATGGAAGCCACGGAGCATGTCGTCGAGCTCGGGATAGCCGGCAACATCAATCACCTCCTTCGCAAACAGTCCGGCAATGGCATGCCCTTTCCCATCGCCGCGGACAATCAGCGTTTTCAACTCTCGACGATCAACTCCCTCGGCGCGCAACCAATCGCGTATCCGCAGAGCGACCGCGTTGATCTCGGGCAGAGCCAGCGCGCTGCCTTCCGCCGGCTGCTTCCACGACTTGCCACGCTCGTAAAATGCCAGCTCGATGGGCGCGTCGGCGGTCTTGGTAAAAAAACTAAACTCCATCTTATTGCGGTAACCGTACATCTGGGCTTCATCACCAATGATTTCGATTTCGCCCACATAAAACCCGCCAAGTTTTTGATATGTCTCCTTGGCCACGTCGCGTTTGTATCGCTGCTCCGCTTCCCACGTCATCATTTGCCAAGGGCTGGTGGAGAGGTAGGTTGGCTCGCTGGGCGGTATACGATCGGGAGATGGCGTATGAATCTCGGTGGCGATCCCCACAATGGTGCCGCGGCGCTTCTTGGTCACTTCAAACGTTACGTCTTCTCCCGGAAGCGCATTCCACACAAAGGCCACACGCCCGTCCGTGAGCCGTGCCAGCCCTTGCCCACCAAAGACCAGCTTTTCGATTGTGCCACGTTCAAATACGCTCATATCCACCCATCACCCCATGTTTCGACAAGACCAGCTGCCACAACTGGTTGCGGCGAGAACGGAACGAACCGGCGCACGTCAACAAATAATACTTCCACATGCGGTAGAACCGGTCGCCATAGTGCTCCTTGAGTTGCGGCCAGGCACGGTCGAAATTCTCAAACCATGCCATCAAGGTCTTGTCGTAATACGCGCTAAAATTGTGGACATCCTCGCACAGGAACCGCCCCTCCATGGCATACGTCAATTGCGCGAGCGATGGGAGCATGGAATTGGGGAAGATGTATTTCTCGATCCATGGGTCGGTGGCAATCGCCGAGACAGTGGATCCTATGGTGTGCAACAGGAACAGCCCGTCGTCCTTGAGGCAGCGCGCCGCCACGTCAAAATAAGCGCGGTAGTTCTTGTAGCCCACGTGCTCGATCATTCCCAGCGACACAATGTGGTCAAACGTCTCATTGACCTCACGGTAATCCTGCAGACGAATCTCCACCGGCAGTCCCTTGCACAGCTCGTCGCCCAACGCCTTCTGCTCGCGCGACACCGTTACTCCCACTACTCTCGCGCCATACTTCTCTGCTGCAAACTTGGCAAAGCTTCCCCAGCCGCAACCGATGTCGAGTACCTTGTCGCCCGCCTTGAGCCCAATCTTGCGACAGGTCAGATCAAGCTTCGCTTCTTGGGCCTCAGCGAGCGTCGAAGCATTCTTCCAATACCCACACGTATAGGTAAGGCGTTGATCGAGCATGGCGCGATGCAGGTCGTTGCCCGCATCGTAGTGGGTCTCTCCGATTTTGAATGCACGCCCGCTCGACTGGCGATTGATGAGCACCGACGCCAACAAAATGGCCATCTGCGGCCAACGCTTGCGCATGTGGGTGCGAATATCATCTCGCAGCAGCCGTGTCACGAGTTCATCAATTCGCTCACAGTCCCACGCGCCATCCATGTACGCCTCCCCAAACCCAAGGGATCCCCGCGTGAGCACTCGCCGATACAGCCGCTCGTCATGCACTTGGATATCCCACGGATTGGAACCGTTGAGTTTGACCCCGGTGTCCTGAAGCAACTGTTGCACTCGCTCTTGCATCGTCATAGGGCAAGGGTTCCATCAATGATGCCGGCCGTCACCATCGCGCGGAAGCGATCGGGGTCAAAGCGTTTGAAGTAGACAAGGGCCTTGCCGAGCACCGGGTTGCCCGAGAGACCTTGCGCCTGTGCAAAGACCACGATCTCGTCGGACAACGCATTGATATCGGCACCCTCGTCGGCCATCCGCTCAATTTCACAGACCGTGTAGCCAAAGTCCGCCTCGTCAATGACGATC